>JAAUSY010000043.1 GCA_012032475.1 Chloroflexaceae bacterium | reverse complement strand
CCGCGACGGCGTCCCGGTGCCCGGTGCCGGGGCCAACGTCACCCGGTCGGGGGAGGGAGGGGCGCCCCTCCCTCCCCGACCATGCGCCGGAGCAACCGCACCACGAAGATTACCAACCCCACCAGCACCAGAAGAACGCCGGTGAGCAGCCGGTGCTTTTTCATAGGTTTTCCCCCTCCTACCCCGCTTACCTCACCTCGGAGCCGGGGTCAAAGGCATCGTGAATGACGCGCACCGCCAGGTCCGCATCCTTGCCATCCACCACCAGCGAAATGTTGTATTCGGTGCTCCCCTGGGCAATGGCGATGATGTTGATACCTGCCTTGCCGAGCGCCCCACACGCCCGCCCCGCAATACCCGGCGTGCCGCGCATCCCCGACCCCACCACGGCGACAATCGCGGCTGGTTCCTGCACCTCCACATGCTCCACGTCGTGGTGCGAGAGGTCCACCGCCAGTTCGCGCCGAAGCTCACTCACCGCGGCCCCAGCGTTGCGCCGCAGCACCACCAGACAGATGCTCTGTTCGCTGCTGGCCTGCGAAATCAGCAGCGTATTCACCCCGGCGCGGGCCACCGCGCCAAAGATACGTGCGGCAATCCCCGTCAGTCCGAGCATGCCCGGCCCTCCCACGGTAATCACGCTGACCTCTTTGATGGCGGTGACGGCCTTCACCGGCCCCGAAACCGCGTCGGCGCTGATGGTCGTGCCGGGGTGCTCCGGGCGAAACGTATTCAGAATGCGGATGGGAATGTTCCGCTGAATCAGCGGATAGACCGTCCGGGGGTGCAGCACGTTGGCTCCGTAATAGGCCATCTCGGTCATCTCAGTGTAGGAGAGCGCCGGGAGCGTGCGGGCACCGGGCACGATGCGGGGGTCAGCCGTCATCACGCCATCCACCTCTTTCCAGAACCACACCTCATCCGCGTCGAGCACTGCGCCCAGGATGGCACAGGTGTAGTCGCTGCCTCCGCGCCCAAGCGTGGTGGGCACCCCGGCCCGCGTTGCCCCGACAAAGCCCGTCACCACCGGCACACACCCCCGCTCCATCATGGGCACCAGGTGTCTCTGGCTCCGGTGGTGGGTCTCATCCATCAGGGGCGAAGCATTGCCATAGCACTCATCTGTCACAATCAGGTCGGTGGCATCAACGGCTTCCGCATGCAGCGCTTCGCTGCGCATACAGGCTGCTATCAGCCGCGCATTGCAGTGTTCGCCCTGCCCGCTTATCAAGTCCAGTCCCCGCGGCGTCAACTCCCCAAGGACGGCAATACTGCGCAGAAGCTCGCTGATATACTCGAACCGGGCGCGAAGCTCTGGTTCGAGCGATTGACATTCCACCGGGGTCGCCAGGCTGCGGGCAACCTGCATGTGCATCTCGATGAGGCGTGGGAAAATATCCTCCGTCACATCATCATCACCGCTGGCAGCCGCGGCCGCAGCCTCAATCAACGCATTGGTGGTTCGCAAGTCGGGCGAACTCATCGCAGAGACGACTACCACGACCTGGTGTTCCTGGCTGACGCGGCGCACAATCTCGACCACCCGGCGGATAGCGTCGGCACTCCCGACCGACGTACCGCCAAACTTCATCACGATGCGCATATCACATTATTCCTTCTTCATGCTTTCTTTGTAGGCGGGTATCTTCGATTTCCATCTTAAAATATCATCTTCTATCATTTATCATTTTCCGTCACGCTCACTCTGGATAAAGCGCGGGCAAGCGCCATTATACCGTACCTTTTCTCTCTCATGCGCAGCCTGGACAAGCCCGGTCATCCCTGATTATCTCTGGTCATCTCTTCTCTTATCGTCGCGCATCACTCGGCGTCTTCGGCGCTTGCGTTCGCGGCCTGTCGGACCCGTTCCCGCAGCGCATCAATGACCACCAGGTTGCCCTGTTCGTCGCGGTAGTACCAGTGTTCCCACCCGTTGCAGGCGGGCAGGTTGCCCAGGCAGGCCCCCACCCGGTGAATAGACCCCGTGATGCCATCGGGGGTCCGCAGGCTGCCATCGGCCATTACCTGGGCGACCTGGTCGGGGCGCTTCTTGAAGAAGAGGGTCTGGCCGGGGCGCAGCATCCCCTGTTCGAGCAGCGCCGAAAAGGGCAGGCGCGGAGCAGTGCGGCGGGTGGGCAACATGCCGTACCCCTCGCGGTCGAGCGGCGGCGGCGGGGCAATCGCGGCTATCCGCGACCGGGCCGCCTCAATGTACGACGGTTCTTGCTCGATGCCGATGAAATGGCGGTTGAGCTTTCTGGCAACAGCGCCGGTGGTGCCCGTGCCGAAGAAGGGGTCGAGCACCAGGTCGCCGGGGTTGGAGCTAGAGAGGATGACCCGGTAGAGCAGCGCTTCGGGTTTCTGTGTGGGGTGGAGCTTTTCGCCGTTGACTTTGAGCCGTTCGGCCCCGGTGCAGAGGGGCAGGTGCCAATCGCTGCGCATCTGCTTGCCATCGTTCAGGCGCTTCATCGTGTGGTAGTGGAAGGTATAGGGTTTCTGCTCACGCGATTTCTTGCACCAGATGAGTGTTTCTTGCGCATTGGTGAAGCGGACCCCGCGGAACTGGGGCATGGGGTTGGTCTTGACCCACACGACATCGTTCAATATCCAGTATCCCAGGTCTTGCAGGATGGCCCCGACACGGTAGATGTTGTGGTACGTGCCGATAACCCAGAGGGTGCCGGTGTCTTTGAGCACGCGGCGGCAGGCGGTCAGCCATTCGTGCGTAAACTGGTCGTAGGCCGCGAACCCGCCAAACTGGTCCCAGGCATCGTTCACCGCGTCCACCCTGGTCATGTTGGGTCGCCAGAGATCGCCCCGGAGCTGGAGGTTGTAGGGCGGGTCGGCAAAAACCAGGTCCACGCACGCCTCCGGAAAGGTTGCCAGGATATCGCGGCAGTCGCCGTGGTAGATATGGTCGAGTTGCATGGGCAGAGTATAATCTATCCGGCCCAGCCTGGCAACTTTGCCTCTTGATGGAACCCCGGAACTCAGGAGCTACCAGCCCGTTGACAAACTGGTTGCTCTGTGCTATACTCTTGCTATCGCTCCTTCTGAGCGGGAGTAGCGCAGTTGGTAGCGCATCTGCTTCCCAAGCAGATGGTCGCGGGTTCGAGTCCCGTCTCCCGCTCCAATTCTTTCTCTTCACGTTCTTCTCCCGCCCACGATGGAACGGTCCTCCCTCTATGGATTCTCCGGGTGTTTTGTCGCCCAGTTCCACCGCTCTGGAAAGTAAGCGGCAGCTTTTGCCAGAATGCCGTATTCGCGGTCATCCCGCAGGGGTTCGAGTTGAAACCGTGCTGATTTCCAGACGGCCCCGGTTTCAGGAGGATAGTATTTCAGTTGTCCACCAGATTCTCCATACCACTCAAAAACAACCCCTGCATCATCGCTCCCTCTCAATCGCCTTGCCTGCGTCTGAACACCTCTTCGCTGCTCAAGGGGAAACTGCCAATCAAGCAATTCGGGATCTGGTAACCCAAGGCGAAACTGGTGAAGTTGATACCACCCGCTGCGATTCCAGGACAGGACAAGAAAAAAGCTCTTATGAATATCGCTGCCGGTAGCAGCGACTTCCTGGTGCCACTGCTCAACCAGGTCTATCAATGCGATACCAACATCGCGGGGATGGTTCTTGTAATTGGTTTGATCAAAGCCTTTCTTCGACAGGCACTCCCAGAACTTTTGCGCCGAATTAGATACCTCAATAGTTACCCGTCCATCCCGATCTATACGATCCAATTCTCCCCGCATCTTGCAAGAAATCCTATATCTGACCCCAGGGTTCGTCCGGCTCGTCAGCAAGACATCAAATACCGCTTTGGTTTCCGGAGCCTCACCACTCAGGGCAAGGGCCGTGGTGCGCTCGAAGTCACGCCAACCCGGCAAGGTCTTGCTTCCCCCGTTCCCCCGTAACATACCGGTACCATCCTGAAACGTACTGAGAATCAGACGTATTCGCTCAACCTCTTGAGCGATAGGCGGTCTATCTACAAAAGCAAGCAACATCACCCTTCATCCTACTGACCACGTTCGCTCGCGACTTCCTGTTCGTCTCGCAAAAGCTGATCGGTGGTAATATCAAAAAAGTCGGCAATATCAAGAACAAAATGGACTGAGGGCAGCTTCTTTCCTGCCTCAAGTTCGCTCAGGTAGCCATACGATAGATACCCAAGTTTGTGGGCCAGTTCTTTCAACGTCAGACGGTGAATTTTGCGGAGCCTGCGGAGCTTCTCACCAAACCGCTGCAATCGTCTCTCTTTCTTTGTTTTTGTTGGGGATGTATTTGACATTTATTGGTAGATATGTTAGTATCTCCAGAAGGGAAATTACCTTCAGCCTCCGGGAGGCTCCGATGACCACGCATCCGGATCAGCACGACCGCTATATGCTCAATAGCCCATTCAAGTGGGTCGGTGGCAAATCACGCCTGCGTAAATCTATCGTTGCATTGCTGCCACCACATTCTTGCTACGTTGAGCCATTTGCCGGTGCTGCGTGGGTGCTCTTCGGCAAACCACCAAGCCGCGTCGAAGTTCTGAACGACATTGATCAGGAATTGATCACATTTTTCCGGGTGGTTCGGGAGAAGCCAGACGAGCTTATCTCTGCATTTGAATGGGAGTTGGTGTCACGGGCCGAATTTGAACGGCTTGCCATACTCGACCCATCGAAATTGACCGATGTGCAACGTGCCCATCGTTTCTATTACCTGATTATGGCCGGGTGGGGGGGCGAGCTGAACTACCCCCGCTTTCAAACCAGCATCAGCGACGGAGGGCACGGGAACCGACTGATCGGGGCGCTCAAGCATCTCCGCGAACGGATACTACCTATCCACGAACGGTTACGTACGGTTATCATTGAAAACCTCGAATGGCAAGAGTGCATTTCCCGCTATGACCGACCAGGAACGGTGATGTACCTGGACCCTCCTTACCCGAACAACAAATGCAACTATGCGCACAACATGCGTGGTTGGGATGACCACCACCGACTGGCGGAACACCTCCAACTGACAACCTGCAAGTGGATTTTATCCTCCTATGATACCGCCGAAATTCGCCAGCTTTTCAGCAACCACACCATTATGCCGGTTCAATCATTCTCTGGAATGCAAGTGAAAAAGAATGGTGGTCGGAGGATAGTCAATCAAGAGGTTTTGATCACCAATTTTCCCCCGGCTACCCACCCTGATTCAGCAAAGGCGAAACCGCATCAGGAACCACTTCCTGGTACCAGGTGATGTATTCTCCGGGCATTCCAGGCGGGTTTCACCCACAGCAACTCCCCGGTTCCCTGTCTCTTGCCTCATCATTATAGCACCCCATAGCATCTACTCCTCTGCCCTCCGCCTGCACAGAACCGGACGATTGACCGATAATACGTACGAATGATACGGACAGTGCCAATCACCATCAAGGGAGCGAACGTTGCATCCTACGGACATTCGCAGTACAATAGCCCCACTTCATGGGAAAACTGTTCAAACATATGGACGACAAATTATGAACCATGTCCTTATCATTGGCGCAGGAATCACCGGCCTTTCCACTGCGTATCACCTTCAGGAACAGGCCCGCGCTGCGGGGTTCCCTCTGCGGACAACCCTGATCGAAGGCGATACCCGCATTGGCGGAAAGATAACGACGGACTATGTGGATGGTTTCACGATAGATGGCGGTCCCGACTGCTTTCTCTCGCGGAAACCGTGGGGGCTTTCGCTCTGCCGGGACCTGAACCTGGGCGATGACCTGATCGGAACCAATGATGACCGTCGCCAGACCTTTGTCCTGAACCGCGGAAAACTGACCCCCCTCCCCGACGGGGTCATGCTCATCATCCCGACGCGGATCGCCCCCTTTGTCACCTCACCGCTCATCTCCTGGCCGGGCAAATTGCGCATGGGAATGGACCTGCTCATCCCACCCCGTCGCGACGAAAGCGACGAAACCGTGGCGAGCTTCGTGCGCCGCCGCCTGGGGCAAGAAGCGCTCGACAAAATTGCCGAGCCGCTCATGTCGGGCATCCACATCTCCGACCCGGAGTACCAGAGCCTGCTTGGCTCCTTCCCCCGCTTCCGAGAGATGGAGCGCAAGCATGGCAGCCTGATCAGAGCCATGGTCGCGCAGCGCAACGGGTCCCACCAGCACCACTCGAAGGCCAGCCACAACGGCAACGGTCATAGCAGCGGTGCCCCACCCCTCTCGATGTTCATGACCCTGCGCCATGGCCTGGGGCAAATGGTCCAGTCCCTCGGACGCGCCCTGGAAGGGACCACCACGGTGGTCACCGGCCAGCGCGTGAGCCGGGTAAGCTACCACGACGGCCCAGGAACCAGCGCAGAACCACCAGCGGAGACCCCCATCGCAAGCCACCGCTACCAGGTCCACACCGAAGATGGCGCAACCTTCACCGGCGACGCCATCGTGCTGGCAACCCCGGCCTACGTCTCGGCCACGCTGCTCACCGACCTCGTCCCCTCCCTGAGCCAGGCCCTCCAGTCTATTCGCTACGTGACCACCGCCACCGTCTCGATGGGCTTTCGCCTTGCCGACGTGGGCGACCCCTTCAACGGATTCGGGTTTGTCATCCCGCGCAAAGAGCAGCGCCGCATCACCGGGTGCACCTGGTCTTCGACCAAATTCAACCACCGCGTCCCCCCCGACCACCTGCTCCTGCGCTGCTTCATTGGCGGCCCCGGCCACGAAGACCTGGCCGAACAACCCGCCGACGACCTGATAGCGATGGTGCGGCACGAACTCCGCGAAATCATGGGGTTGCAAGCCGAACCGATGCTGACACGGATTTTCCGCTGGACCAAGGCCAACCCCCAGTATGACGTGGGGCACCTGGACCGCGTCCGCGAGATGCACGCGATGTGCCAGACCCGGCCGGACTGGTGCTGGCCGGGAGCGCCTTTGATGGCGTTGGCGTGCCCGACTGCATTCACCAGGGGCAGCAGGCCGCCAGCAAAATCTTCTCCTACCTGACCGGAGAAATAGATAGCGACAGATAGTCAACTAACCAGCTAACCAGCTAGCTAATGGATACATAAACGGATAACCTGATGCATCACCAGTTCTCTGCTCCAGACGAACGGCACAAGTGGCCCGTGATGATAGCGGTGGCGATGGGCGTTTTCCTGGCGACCATAGATGGGAGCATCGTCAATATTGCCATGCCGACGCTCGAAAAAGCGCTGAACACTGACCTGTCCACCGTGCAGTGGGTCGTTCTGGCCTATCTGCTCGTCGTGACGACCCTGCTGCTGAGCATTGGTCGCCTGGCCGATATGGTGGGCAAAAAGCCTGTATACCTTCTGGGCATCATCATCTTTACCTTTTCGTCGGTCCTGTGCGGATTATCGCCCAACGTCTACTGGCTGATTGGCTTCCGGGCGCTCCAGGGTATCGGCGCAGCGATGATTATGGCGCTCGGTCCGGCGATTGTGACCGAAGCCTTCCCGGCCCGCGAACGGGGAAAAGCCCTCGGCATCATTGGCTCAACGGTCTCGGTTGGCATTGTGATGGGACCGGCGCTTGGCGGCATCATCATTGACCGGTTTTCCTGGCACTGGATTTTCTTTGTCAATCTTCCGGTCGGTCTGCTCGGCATCATCCTGGCCCGTCGGTTCATCCCCGCCATCATCCCCCCCGGTGGACAGCGCTTCGACTATCCGGGCGCGGTCACGCTGTTCATTGGCCTGGTCTGCCTGCTGCTGGCCCCCACGTTCGGGGAGCACATGGGCTTCACGGCGCTGCCGGTCCTGGGGTTGGCGGTTGGCGCAGTGGTCTTTCTGCTGCTCTTCCTGCTCATCGAATGGAAAACCCCGCAGCCCATGGTCAATCTCCAGGTGTTCCAGCAGGGAATGATTGGTCTGAACCTGGCAATGGGGTTCATCTCCTTCGTCACTGCCAGCGGGACCATCTTTCTCCTCCCCTACCACCTGGAGAACGTGCGCGGCTTTGGAACGGGACATGCCGGCCTGCTGATGGCGGTCGTCCCCATCATGATGGGCATCACCGCCCCCATTGCGGGGGTCCTCTCGGACCGCCTGGGAACCCGCGCCATGACCATGTGCGGGTTGCTCGTGATGACGGCGTCCTACTGTGGCATGACGATGATGAACGACCGCACCACCGCGCTCGGCTACATCCTGCTCTTTCTGCCAATTGGCATTGGGGCCGGCATCTTCCAATCTCCGAACAACAGCGCCATCATGGGGGCGGCTCCCCGTTCGCAACTGGGGGTCATTTCTGGCCTGCTGGCTATTTCACGGGTGCTTGGGCAAAGCACCGGCACGGCGTTGATGGTGGCGCTGTGGGCCAACCGCGTCTTTGCCCACCTGGGGAGCCGGCCAGCGGGCGGGGCCACCGAGGCCCCCGCAGCGGCCCAGGTGGCCGGGTTGCACGAAACCTTTCTCGTGATGGCCGCACTGATGGGCGTGGCGGTGCTCTTGAGCATCTGGGGGTTGGTCTGGGAACGCTACCGACCAGGGTTTGCGCCCCAGGCCAGCCTGGAGCCAGAGGGAGGGCCGCATGGGAAGTATCCGCTTTGAGCATGTCTACAAACGGTTTGGCGATTTCACTGCCCTGACGGACCTGAACCTTCACATCGAAGACCAGGAATTTCTGGTGCTGGTCGGGCCGTCGGGGTGTGGGAAGACGACCGCGCTGCGGTGTCTGGCGGGGTTGGAAGAAATCAGCCAGGGGGCCATCTACCTTGGCGACCGGATGGTCAACCACCTCCCCCCAAAAGACCGCGACATTGCCATGGTGTTCCAGAGCTACGCCCTCTATCCCCATATGAGCGTGTACGATAATCTGGCCTTCTCGCTGCGGCTGCGCTCGCGCACCAGCCTCGTGCGCAAGCTCCTTGCGCTGGGGTTCCATCGGGCGGCCTACCACCGTATCAAGGCAACCGAAGCCGACATTGACCGCCGCGTGCGCAATGCCGCTGCCATTCTGGATATCGAGCATTTGCTTGGCCGCAAGCCGAAAGTGCTCTCAGGAGGGCAGCGCCAGCGCGTGGCGCTTGGACGGGCGATGGTCCGCAACCCCAGGGTCTTCCTGATGGACGAGCCGCTCTCGAACCTGGATGCCAAGCTGCGCGTCCAGACCCGCACCGAAATCAGCAAGCTCCACCAGCGCCTCAAAACCACCTTTATCTACGTCACCCACGACCAGACCGAGGCTATGACGATGGGGAGCCGCATTGCGGTGATGCGCGACGGGGTAGTACAGCAGTTGGATGTTCCTCAGCGGCTATACGACCACCCGTCCAACCAGTTTGTCGCCGGGTTCATCGGCAGTCCTGCCATGAACTTCTTTGAAGCGCAGGTGAGCCGCACGGAGGAGGGGTGGTGGTTCCATATCCCCAACCTGTTCACGCTGCCCATCCCCGCCGAGAAAGCCGCTCCCCTGGGGGCATATGCAGGCGAGACGGTGATATTCGGCATCCGCCCGGAAGACCTCCACGACCCGCAACACCTCCCGGCTGGCGTCAATACCGAGGTCCGTATCCGGGCGACGGTGGAGGTGATGGAACGCATGGGCAGCGAAATTTATGTCTATTTTGAGAAGGGGGGCCGGGAATTCGTGGGGCGCTTCGACCCGCGGGTCACGCTCCAGCGAGGCGACCAGGTCGAAGCGGTCATTGATATGGAGAAGATGCACGCCTTTGACCGTACCACCGGGGAAGCGATAGCCACCAGGGCATAATACCTATTACGAGAGAGGAGAGAGGTTCACTTTGGATCGCACCATTCAGGACCGCTTGAAGGAGCAGGGAATGCTCCTCAAGGGTATCGTCACGTTTCGCCCATCGGTCTACACCGCCGTTGCCCACGACCCCAGGGCTACTGGCACATCGGGGATCATCATCATCGCCGTCTATATGCTCATCGGATGTGTTCAGGCTATGATTGCCCCGGCTTCCACAGAGGAAACCACCTCCCTGATGGTGAAGTTGTATGGCATCGGGATGTTCACGGGCTACCAGTTGTTTCAGGCGTTGTTTGCCTGGGTGGTCGGAGGCGTCATCAACACGTTTCTGGCAACCCGCCTGTTTAGAGGAACCATCAACCTCGCTCAGATGATGCGGATCATTGGCTATGTCAGCGTCTTCCGGTTGCTGGAACTGGCAACCATTGCCGGTGGCCTGACCCAGGCCATCTTCTTCGTCTGGTATGCCCTGCTGCTCATTGGTCATGGGGTTGGCATCCGGGCCGTCGCGAAGATTGACGCTCCCAGGGCCGCAGCAACCGCCGTGCTGGCCGGGGTGCCCATGTATTTTTTGATGATTCTGATAACATACGTCATCAAGCTGCTCTTTTTTACGCTCGACCTGCCCCTGCCATCCTGACTGAAGTCCCGTCGGTCAATACAACACCTCGACGCCGAACGATTCGGCCAGGGCACCAAGCCCCCCGCGGTAGCCCTGCCCGACCGCCCGAAACTTCCATTCGCCGCGGTAGCGGTAGATTTCGCCAAAGATCATGGCCGTTTCAACGCCGGCATCCTCGGTCAGGTCATAGCGCACCATCTCGTGGCCGGTGATGCCATTGACCACGCGAATATGGGAGCGTTCGAGCATCCCAAAGTTCTGGTTCCTTGCTTCGGCTTCGTGGATGGTCACGCAGAACGCAATACGCACGATATCCCTGGGGAGCCGGGAAAGCTCAATGGTAATCGTCTCGTCGTCGCCGCTCCCGGCCCCCACGCGAACGTCTCCCGAATGCACCACGGAGCCACACGGGGAGGCAAGTTGATTATAGAAGACGAAGTCGTGGTCGCCGCGCACCTTGCCATAGTCCGAGAGCAGAAAGGCACTGGCGTCGAGGTCAAATTCTGCGGTGCTGCTAGTCGGGCGAGCGCTCCACCCCAGGCCAACGATGACCTTCTCCAGCGCCGGTTCCATTTTGGTCAGCGAAACATTGCCGCCACGAATCAGTCGGGTTGTTGCCATAGAAATAGATAACCTCCCTATCACTATCACGACCCTCAATTTTCCTGCCGGGCCTCGGTGAGCCACCGGGTTGCCACTTCGCGGTGACGGAAAAGCCACCCATCCGCATGGGCGCGGATATCTTCCTCCTGGTTCTCCCCCTCGAACATCAGCGCGTTCTGGGCGGCAATATCCTCGGCAGGGATTTCGACCTGTTCGAGCAGCCGGGCAACCGCCGGGTTGGCTTCGAGAAACGCGACATTGGCAACGACCCGGATATCATTGGGCGGAAAGCCCATCTGGCACGGGTCGGAGACACATCCCTCAACTCCCCAGACCGTTGAGAGGTCTTCCATCTCCTGTTGTTCCGGCGGCAGAGACGGAAACGGTACCTCAATCCAGACCACGTCTCGGCCCGGCTTGAGCTGCCCGACCGTCCAGTTGGGGGTCCAGGTGTAGAACAAAATGGGTTCGCCCCGCTCATACCACTCTATCGTGCGGGACATCAGTTCGGTATAGACTCCCTGGGCACCTTCTGCCGTCGGGGTGAGGGCGCTGGTGACGGTGGCGGTGATGGCGGTCGTTGGGGAGACCGCGGTGGTCGGGAGGGAAATGGCTTCCGTCGCTGTTGGGGTGAGGGGCGTGGTTGACGTAGTTGACGTGATTGACGTGGTCAAGGAGACCGCAGCAGTCGGCGTGATGGTCGGGACGACTGCCGCCGTCTGGATATGCTCCACGGTGCTGCGCAGGCCATACCCCTCCAGGTGGTGGTTGATGACCCTGGCGCATCCCCAGGTCTTCGGGCAACCAATGAGGTCGGCGGTCCCATCGCCGTCGTGGTCGAACAGGCGGGCTATCTCCGGGTCTTTCAAATCCCCCAGGTTGGTGATTCCATAGGCATCGGCGGTTTTCCGGTCCATCAGGTAGCCCTGGAGCGCCCCGGCCCGCACCTCGTAGCCCACCGGACCGACCTTTCCCCGGACGCGTTCGTCTTCGAGGTAGGTGGTGTGGATGGGGAACCAGCCATTGGCCCACATATCTACCGTTCCGCGGGCCGCCGCAAGATAGAATTCCTCGTTCTCCAGCGTGGTCGGACCCTCCACGGTGTAGCCCAGTTCTTCCAGGAGCCGCTTGTAGATTTCGGCCTGGAACCAACCTGTTTCCCAGGTTGCCCGTCCCAGGCGGATCGTCTTTCCTCGACCGGGAAGCTCATTCGGGGCACTGCCCATCGCGGTGGTGGGGGTTTCAGGGGTTGCAGTGGGGTTGGCAGGAGCCTCAAGGGACGAGGCATCCACGACGGTCGCAGCTCCTGGAGATGGCTGCAAAGGCGGTACCACCGGCGTGGCAGGGCCACCCTCACCCTGGTGGCAGGCTGCCATCATCATCATCATCATCATCAGTACCATCAGTCTGGCAATCAGTCTGACACCAGGTCCGTCTGAGCGGGTCATATTCAGTGCTCCCACAAAAGATGCGAAGGGGGCAGGATACCCCCGGCCCCTGTCCCCCGGTCTCCGACACATGCTGTTACTCATTGCTCATCACTGACATCACTCCCCGGACGTGCGCCCTGGGGCAGGCCGCTCCTGCAAACACTGGACGCTCCAGGTGTCATCCCGCATCGAGCGAATGGCCTGGGCAACCGCCGCAGCACCAGAAAGGGTGGTCACACACGGGATACCGTAGGCCAGGGCCGTTCGCCGGATGGCCCGCTCATCGAAAAAGCTGGCCTTCCCCAGGGGGGTGTTCACAATCAGGGCTATTTCGCCATTCTTGATGTAGTCCACGGCGTGGGGGCGACCCTCGTTGACCTTGTAGATGGAGGTGACGGCTAAGCCCGCCGCCCGCAGTGTCACCGCCGTGCCGCTGGTGGCAAGCAGGTTGAACCCCAGGCTGGCAAGCTCGCGGGCAATGGGAACGAGGTTGGCTTTGTCGTTGTCGTTGACACTGAGAAAAGCGTTGCCCTCAATGGGCAGGAAGTGGCGACATCCTAACTGGGCTTTGGCAAAGGCTTCCCCGAAAGTCACGCCGCTTCCCATCGCCTCGCCCGTAGACTTCATCTCCGGACCGAGCAGGGTATCTACTCCGGGGAAACGCGCCCATGGGAGGATCACCTCTTTCACATGGTACATCGGCGATGTGGGCGAGAGGGCGACATGGTGAGCATGGGAACGGGCTTCCCAATCCGCCAGATTCAGGCCACGGGCGGCCACCTGAACGGCGATTTGCGCCCACGGAATGCCCGTGGCCTTTGCCACGAAGGGGACGGTCCGGCTGGCGCGGGGGTTAACTTCCAGCACATAGACGACGTCATCTTTCATGGCATACTGAATATTGATCAGGCCGACAACGCCCAGGGCCCGCGCCAACCGGACGGTGTAGTCGTGCATGGTCTCGATGTGGCGCGGGGCGACCATGTAGGGAGGGATGACGCACGCGCTGTCGCCGCTGTGAACCCCGGCCAACTCTATCTGCTCCATGATACCGGCAATCACGACGGTTTGTCCATCGCTCACGGCATCAACGTCCATCTCAAAGGCGTCTTCCAGGAAGCGGTCTATCAGGACCGGGTGCTCCGGCGAGGCATCCACCGCCTGGCGCATATACCGCTCCAGGCTGGCATCATCGTAGACAATCGCCATCGCCCGCCCCCCTAGAACATACGACGGGCGCACGACCACCGGGTAGCCGATGGCGCGGGCCACCGCGAGCGCTTCATCCCACGAGGTGGCGCTTCCATACTCCGGTGAAGGGATATCCAGGGCGTTGAGCAACGACCCGAAGCGGTCGCGGTCTTCCGCCAGGTCAATGGCTTCGGGGGAGGTGCCCCAGATGGGCACCTGCATCCGTTCCAGAGCGCGGGCCAGTTTGAGCGGGGTTTGTCCGCCGAACTGAATCAGCACCCCGTCTGGCCGTTCAACCTCCACGATATTGAGCACGTCCTCCAGGGTGAGCGGCTCGAAGTAGAGGCGGTCGGCGGTATCGTAGTCGGTCGAGACCGTTTCCGGGTTGCAGTTGACCATAATCGTCTCGTAGTCGAGCTTGCGCAGGCCAAAGACCGCATGGCAGCAGCAGTAGTCAAATTCGATACCCTGCCCGATACGGTTGGGTCCACTCCCCAGGATGATGACCTTGCGGCGGTCGGTCGGGGCCGCCTCGTCCTCGCTCTCGTAGGAGGAATAGAGGTAGGGCGTATAGGCCGGAAATTCAGCCGCACACGTATCTACGCAGTGAAAGGTGGGGACGATACCAAGGGCTTTGCGTTTCTCGCGGACGGCCAGTTCCGCCGATAGGCGCTGTTCGGCCAGCGTCGGCAGGGGTTGTGCTCCCGCCGGCTGGCCTCCCGCTGGTGCTGGCTGCGAATCGCGGAGGAGGTGGGCAAGCTGAGCATCGCTATAGCCCATGCGTTTGGCCTGGCGCAGCAGGTCAGGGGGGAGCGTGTCGAGCGAGAAGGCACGGATGCGCCCCTCCAGGTTGACCAAGCTCTCGAACTGGTGGAGAAACCAGGGGTCAATGCGGGTGAGGGCAGCAATCTGGTCCACGCTCATGCCGCTCTGGAGGGCATAGCGAAGGTAGAAGTAGCGTTCGGGGGTGGGGGTGATGAGCCGCTCGCGCAATCGCTCCGGGTCCATGCGGTCTTTGCCATCGGCTCCCCACCCGTCGCGGCCTTGCTCCAGCGACCGCCACGCCTTCTGGAAGGCTTCGGCAAAGGTGCGCCCGATAGCCATCACCTCGCCCACGCTGCGCATCTGGGTGCCAAGGGTCGGGTCGGATTCGGCAAACTTTTCGAAGGTCCAGCGCGGTATCTTGACCACGACGTAGTCGAGGGTCGGCTCGAAGCTGGCCGGGGTTTCGCGGGTAATATCGTTGGGCAGTTCATCAAGGGTATAGCCCACCGCGAGCTTGGCAGCAATTCGGGCGATGGGAAAGCCGGTGGCCTTGCTTGCCAGGGCGCTGCTGCGGCTCACACGGGGGTTCATCTCAATGACGGAGATGCGCCCGTCCTTCGGGTGGACCGCAAACTGCACATTGCTCCCGCCGGTTTCGACCCCGACGGCCCGCAGCACCGCAAGACCCATATCGCGCATGCGCTGGTATTCACGGTCGGTCAGGGTCAGGGCCGGGGCGACCGTGATGCTGTCGCCAGTGTGAACGCCCATCGGGTCCACATTCTCGATGCTACAAATAATCACCCCGTTGTCAGCGCGGTCGCGCATGACCTCCAGTTCGAATTCTTTCCAGCCAAGCACGCTCTCTTCAACGAGTATCTGGTGAATGGGCGAGATATCCAGCGCCTTTTCGACCATCTCGCTGAACTCTTCGATGTTGTAGGCGATGCCGCCCCCTTCGCCGCCCAGGGTGAAGGAGGGACGGATGATGGCCGGGAAAGCCGTCTCAGCCACCACACCCATCGCCTCATCCAGCGAGTGGGCAATGCCGCTGCGGGGAACCTCCAGGCCAATGTCTAGCATCCGCTGCTTGAAGCGCTGGCGGTCTTCGGCAATGTGGACCGCCTCCGCCGAAGCGCCAATCAGTTCGACGCCGTAGCGTTCCAGCACCCCGGCGCGGTGCAGGTCCACCGCCAGGTTCAGCCCGGTCTGCCCCCCAACGGTGGGGAGGAGGGCGTCGGGGCGCTCTCTGGCAATAATACGTTCAAGGCTCTCGACCGTGAGCGGCTCAATGTAGGTTGCATCGGCTAGCTCCGGGTCGGTCATGATGGTGGCCGGGTTGGAATTGACCAGGATGACGCGATAGTGTTCTTCGCGCAGGGCTTTGCACGCCTGAGTGCCCGAATAGTCAAACTCACACGCCTGGCCGATGACAATCGGGCCGGAGCCGGGTATTAAGATCGAGCGGATATCGGTTCGTCTGGGCATACGGGGTTCTTACTCCTTACATGCAGGTCTGGTTCATTTTGCTCGCGGCCCTCGCCGCCCGGATTTGCCGGTTCCCTTCCTGGTCGTCGTCTTTGCCTTTCTGGATATCCCTTGCTGGCTTTGCTCCCCGCCGGACGGTTGCGCGGTTGCTGCTTCCTGCCCATTCCCACGATGTTCCACAGTGGGTGGGTCGGTGGGTGGGCCGGTCTCTGGCAGCGAGGCCAGGTGGTGGCGAATAGTCAGGGTGCGTGGGTGGTTGGCCCCGAACACGCGCCGGTGGAGGGCGAGCGAGCGTTCGAAGAGGGGGCGCGCTGCATGGTAGTCCTGCTGCTCCATGAGCACCACCGCCAGATTCAACAGGCTGACGGCATAGTTCACCTCGTCGGCTTCGGGGGTGATGAGCAGCACCTCTTCAAGGTACCGCCGGGCAGCGGGGTGGTCGCCCCGCGTCCGGGCAATCTGGCCGAGGAGGGTGAGCGCCATCCCCTGTTCCTTTTCCTCGTGGGCTATCTGAAAGTGCAGCAGGGCCGCTTCGGCATATTCGACCGCTTGCTCATACACCGCACGGGCATAGGCTATCAGACCCAGGTCGTAGTTTGCCAACCCCAGGAGCAAACTGTCCTCGCGGAAGAGGCTCAGGGCATGCACCAACCCCGCCCGAACTTCGTCGTGGTAGCCCTGCTCAATCAGGGGTCTGACCATGGTGGTCAGGCAGGTTTGCAGCAGGGCCGGGTCGGCGGTGGCTTCTTCCCAGGTGCGGAGCATCTGTTGCCAGTTGTCCGGGTGCTCCTGCCAGTGGGCCAGGGCCGCGGCGTTGTTGGGACTGAACCGGTCAAGGTGGTAGGCTATCAGCCGCCGGTGGGCGCTGCGGACCTCGCTGTAGAAGCGCTTTTCGGCCTCGGCCCATTCGCACAGCGCCTGGTGGATGCACAACCGTCCGTCTCCCGTTTCGCGCAGCACATTGCGCTCCACCAGCACCGAAAAGGAGCGTTCGTCGGTTGGCTCGGCAACGGCGTGCGCCGTGGCGTGGTCGAAGCTCAGCGGGTCGGGCAGAAGCGCCGCCACCCGAATTGCGTCCATCTGCATATGACGGGGGAGCGTCCCCACGCTCAGGTCCAGTATGACCTTCGGGGACAGGGGCTTCGGGGAGGGGGGCTTCCCGAACAGGCCAGAGAGGAAGCCCCGTCTGGCGACCCGCCCGGCCTGCTCAATCGGGGACGTGGGCAGGCTGAGCCGTTTTGCTGCTTCCTTGAGGTCCTCAATGGCCTGGGCAAACCACGCCTCCGGCGCGGCCTGGCGCTGGTGGCGCAGGTAGCCCCCCAACAGGGTGAGCAGCAGGGGCAGCCCCCCGGCCAGTGCGGCCAGTACTTCTAGCTCTTCCTGACCATCCGGCGCGGGGATACCGGCGGACTGGCGCAGCAGGTCGGTCGCGTGCGTGTCGCTCAGTGGCTCAATGGGAAAGAGGTTTTCCGGGCCGATGAGGTGGTCCAGGTCCCGTCTGGTTGCCTGGGGCAGTGGGGCACACTGGCGGCAGGTCAGGAGCAGGCTGATATGGGGACGAGCGTTCAGGAAGGGTTGGATATCTTCCACGCTCCGGATATCGTCCATGATGAGCAAGCACGGCTCACTGCGCGGGTCTGGCTCCCGCGCAACACGGCTGATGAAGGCGGCGTGCTGCCCTGGATTTGCTACCAGCACGCCCCCTGGGAAGCAATCCCGCACCTGCGGGTCATAGGCCAGCACGATTGCCAGGCACGTTTTCCCCACCCCTGCGACGCCTTCGAGGGCCAGGCGCACCGACGCCGACGGCGAGTCGCAGAGCCGCTGGCGGATGTTCTCAAGCTCGCAATCCCGCCCGACCAGCGGGGGGTGGGGGGGAAGAAAGGAGGATGGAACGGAGAAGGGCGTTGTAGTCTCCTGGGCTTTGCCCTGGGTGTCGCCCTGAGCCGGCTGATGGGCGGTCGCTGGTTGTTCGGTCAATCCTTGAAAATCCATGGTAGTGAGAGTATAGCATACTCTCGCAACGTTGCTGTTACGAACTCTTGATAGGTCATACGCACCCACTCCATTATACCAATAATGTTCAGCGCCGGGTGTCACCCATAGAAATCCGTGAAACCATCCAGTTCAAGGCGGTTGAGCATCCGTTGGACCTTCGCCGCACTTTCTGCACAGGCCGCAGCCGGCGCGGGTGCGTCGTGAAAGAGCGCCAGCAGGTCGCGGAGCGCCTGGCGGAGCAGGGGGGTGTCCTCGCCCCGCAGCTTTGGCAAAATCTTCTGCTTAATCTGGAGGTCGAGCGCCTGCCAGGGCGACAAAACCCCCTCTGCCTGCTCAAGGTAGCGCAGCATCTCGCCAATGGTTCGGTAGCCCGCAGGGTGACCAATCCGTGACACAATGGCCTGAACGCGAGTTATCATCGTCCAGATGGCTTCGTCCACCGGGCCGGGGTAGGACTCGCGGAAGGTCGCCAGGTCTACTTCGGTCAGTTCGATGACATTGGCGCGGTCGAGGAGTTTGTCACTGAGCTGGTAAGTGCTCTCATCCACATTGACCGTCCCCGTCAGGCATACGTTGAGCGGCAAACGAAAAGGGTTGGGCAGGGTTTCGCCGGTGACGGTCTGAACATCGCCGGCCGGAATGCCCAGGTCAATCAGGCGTTCGGTCGTTTCGAGCGCCGAGAGCAGCGGCGCAAGGTAGTATTCTGGCCGCGACAGGTTCATTTCATCGAGGCAGACGAAGTAGGGTTGTTGCGGGTCGGCTCCGGCGCGGGCCAGAAATTGCAGGAACAGGGTCGGATGGTAGAGTCCCGTGAGACCGTGGTAGTAACCAAGCAAGTCTCTGGCGTTGTGCCAATCGGGTTGGACTGACACCACCAGGTAGAACGGGTTGGTATGCGCCACTGAGGGAATCCGATGCACCGCGTCGGCGTAGAGCCGCGTCAGGCGGGTCTTGCCCGTGCCGCTGATGCCTGCCAGGATGACCAGGGGCCGCGTCTGGAGCGCCACATGATAGGCGCGGATGGTCGTCTCGCTGATGGTGAACTGCTGAGCGCGGAGGTGCTCGATAATCGCTTCAATAGCGGGTGGAGAAGGTGGGGCAGCGAAGTGGTTCGGGTGGGTCGTCCAGGTATAGGCCGCACGCGGCTCGTGGAGCACCGCCAGACCAGCGGGCAGTTCTGCCTGCTCCATGAGCGCTTCGTTCAGGGGAAAAAGCTCCAGCACCCGTTCGACCAGGTGGGTTTCCAGGTCGTCGGGCAGGTGCTCCCAGGGATAGACGAACCCTGCCCACAGGTAGCTGGACTGACGGGCACCGAGGTAAGCGTCAATCCAGTAGTGAGGGAGGGAGAGTGGCCCCGACTTTGGCTCCGGTCCCATCCCCGTCTCTGGTTCATCTTTCCGCTTCCCTCCGCCTGATTTCCGGCTGCTCCTGGCAAAGCGGGCCTGGCCTTCGCGCTCGATGCGCTCAACCAGCGGTTGCCAGACCAACCGCCCGCTGCTCCAGAGCAGGCGTAGCACCTCCTTGCGAACACCCCAGAGCTGCAAACCAACCAGCACGGCTTGTTCGGCTCCGCTCACACTCACCAGGATGCCCGACCCTCGCGGGGGGCGGTCAAATGCCACATGGTATTCTTCGATGGGGGACCGCTCTCTATGCCCACGATTGATGTATCGCTGCGATTTGAAGCTGGTTTCGTAGCGCGGTTGCTGGCGCGGAAACCGCCGCGCAATCGCAACCTGGACCTGCTCTGCGATCCGGGCAAGGTGCGGGTGCAGGTGTTCCTGCACGGCAGACCAGCGCTCGGTGATGCCGGGTTCCTGAAACACTGCCAGGGAATCCTGAAACGACCTCGTCACCCGCCGCTCCTCTCAACAACGGGACATTCCCACCCTGCCAACCAGGGTTCGGGAAAAGCGGTGTCACGTATATGATGCCAGAGCACTTCACCCAGGCATTTTGTTTCATCGTTCATGCCACCATGGTATCACACCGGGCCAGGAACGGGCCATATTCCTTCCTACATACGCTCACGAATAGTCTCTACCAGGCGTTGCTGATCCTCCGCAACGAGCGTGCCAGAGCCATCGTAATGGCTCATCTCGATAGCAGCAATCTGGCGAGCTTCTGCCAATTCCCGCAGATTACTCTTCTCTCCCCATGATTCCCCCATCACGACAAATTTGCTGGTGTAGGTCCCAAGGTACTCGCGTCCACCAGCAGTATTGAGTTGATCAATAGCTTTTTTATCCGCTCTGCCCGCCTTGGCCTCGATAATTCCAAACCGGTTGCCTATTCGAACCACCAGATCTATTTCCAGTGCTCCACCGATCCTGATGTTACTCTTGATTTCGTCCATCTTCCCTTCCAAAGAATGATACACTCCTTCTTCAAACAGACGCCCTTTTTCTTCTTTTGCACCAGAGCCAGGTGAATAACCGCCCACATGCACCCGAAGGAATGTCTCGATGTCAATGAGGGGTGGTAGTTCAGTCTTCTCTGATAATGATAGTGTACCATCCGGCAAAAACCGATAGAGATAGATGGTGTTGATTTTCCCGGATTCCAGGTAAAAGAAGGGGCTACCCATCTTTTCAGCCAGGCGATAGGAGGGAAGCATCATCATCTTCGTGCCACCCGTGACATTAAAAAGAATGTTTGTTCTGTCTATTGCGTTTGTTTCGATCCAGGATCGGATACATTCCTCAGTATCGGTAATATCGTAGGCTCCTACCGGGCCAAGCAAGATCGCTTCGTTTCGTATTGCTTTCAGTCGTTGTGCTACTTTTTCCGTCTTTTCCGTATAGACCAGCACCACCCGCTCCGGCTGGTAGTAGAGCACCGGCAGCAGATTCGGCATAGGTTGTTCGCCTATCAGCGCAATCATGGTACTCATCACTTTTTCTCCTTACTCTTTTGCTTGACAGGCCATTCCAAATCAGGCACGGCCTGCCCCCGCTCACCGCCTGTCGCGAGAAACCCGCGCCTTCTATGCCTATCATAGCACAGTTCCACGCAACCTAGCGGAGGCGCGAGACATAGCCGCTCTGGCGTATCCAGAAACGCCAGGGGGCCAGGCGGTCCTGCTCGTCCGCATAGCCGATACCAATGCGAACGCCGCGGGCAATCTCGGCCTCTGGGATAGGATTGCCCGCCTCAATCCATAGCACCTCCCCGTGAATCAAATCTGCCCCGTTGAGGCCCCGGTCAATGGCAAGCGCCTCGGTGAGCCGCGCCGGGCCGCCCGACAACAGCTTGCCAGCCTTGCTCCCACCCCGCCGCGCCTGCATGGTCTCAATGCCTTCTTGCGGCTCCAGCGCACGGATGAGCACCGCCGCGGCCTGCCCCTCTGGCTCCGCAACGACATTGAGCATGTGGTGAAGCCCATAGACGAAATACACGTAGGCGCGGCCCGGTGCGCCAAACATCACCGCGTTGCGCTTCGTCATTCCCCGATAGGCGTGGCACGCGCTGTCATGCTGACGGTACGCCTCGGCCTCAGCGATGACCCCGCTCAGGCGCTCGCCATTCAGCCGGCGCACCAGGCGCGTTCCAAGCAACTCCCGTGCGACCAGGGTCGCATCGCGGGCAAAGAAACTCTCTGGTAATCGCATAGGGGCTATTCTAGCACAGGCTCCGGGAAGAACGGGAAGGGAAGGACGAGAAGGGAAGGAAAGGGGACAGGTTTTGCCCAGGGGCATTGTGACCGCGCCAAATGTCTGCTATAATGGGGAAAACGGGAGAGAAACTCAACCGAACGGCTTATGCAAGATGTGATCACGATTAAAGGTGGGAAAGACAGCCTGCGGATGCAAATTGATGCCGCCGCCGACTGGCAGGAGGTTCTGGAAGCGCTGCGACTCCACCTGGACCAGGCGGGGGGATTTTTTGCGGGCGCACGGTTGGTGGTGGAGGTGGGCGACCGCCAGGTGAGCGAACCCCAGCTTGCCGAGATGCTCGAACTCTTACAACACCATGGCCTGCGACCGGAGTCGCTGGCGGCCGCAGCGCGAGAAACGCGCAATGCCGCTCGAACTGCGGGGTTGGCCGCCCGTCCGATGCCCGAATTCAACCCTTCCCAGGCAGCGGCCTCGTCCGATGGAGCGTCTACCCTGCTGTCTCGGACCGTCCACTCCGGACAGGTCGTGCGTCACCCCGGCCACATCACGCTCATTGGCGATGTCAACGCCGGGGCCCAGATTATCGCTGGTGGCAGTGTGGTTATCTGGGGGCGGCTGCGCGGCTTCGTGCATGCCGGGGCATTGGGCGACCACGAGGCTATCGTTTGTGCGCTGGACCTGCGCCCCACCCAGTTGCGCATTGCCACCCTCATTGCCCGTGCTCCTGAAGATGCCGCCAGCCATGTTCCGGAAATTGCCCGGATTGACGGAGAAAGCATTGTCGTGGAACCGTGGGGATCATACAAGCGAGGATAGGAAGCAGCGCAAAGCAACACGAAGAGAATGGAGTAGGTATGGTGCGGGTGATTACAATAACCTCCGGTAAAGGAGGTGTGGGAAAAACGACCACCACGGCCAATCTTGGCACGGCCCTGGCCCTCCGCGGGGCGCGGGTGACGGTGATAGATGCGGACATTGGCCTGCGAAACCTCGACGTGGTGATGGGGCTTGAGAACCGCATTGTCTATGACCTGGTTGACGTGGTGGAGGGACGGGCTCGTTTGCGCCAGGCCTTGATCAAGGACAAGCGGCTGCCGGATCTCTATCTCCTTCCCGCGGCTCAGACCCGTGACAAGGACTCGGTCGGGCCGGAAGATATGATCGCCCTGGTCAACCAGATGCGAACCGACTTTGATTATGTGCTGATTGACAGCCCCGCCGGTATTGAAGGCGGCTTTCGCAACAGCATCGCCGGAGCCGATGAGATTCTGATTGTCACCACCCCCGAAGTCTCCGCCGTCCGCGATGCCGACCGGGTCGTTGGTCTGGTCGAAGCGGCAGAAAAAGGCCCTCCCCGCCTGATTATCAACCGCCTGAAACCGCAGATGGTCAGCCGGGGCGAAATGCTCTCTATGGAAGAGGTGGTCGAGATTCTTGCCATTTCCCCCATCGGGGTCGTTCCGGAGGATGAGGCTATCCTGACCTCAACCAACCGCGGCGAATCGGTCGTCTTCAACCAGCAATCCAGAGCCAGGCAAGCCTTCTCCAACATCGCCCGACGATTGGGCGGTGAGGAGGTGCCGTTTATGGACCTGACGGAACAGACGGGGGTATTCAACCGATTGTTCGGGATGTTTGGGAAACGATAGCACCTTTCCCGGTAACCGTGGGTTGCCAGGATGAATCAGGAGAGGTGCCCCTCAAAGTCCCCTTACCCTGGAGGATAACGTGGGTTTCTTCGATAATTTGTTCCGCCGAGAGCGCCAGACCAGTGCGCAGATAGCCAAAGAACGGTTGTTGACCGTCCTGGTTCACGACCGGGTGAAGTTGACCCCGGAGATGATGGCCCAGATGAAAACCGAGTTATCTGAGGTGATTGCCCGATATGTTCCGGAGGCCGAACCGGGCGAGATAGAGGTGACCTTGCTCCACGGCGAGTCCAGCGACTACCTGAAGGCCGATATCCCGTTGCGTCGCTCAAAAATTTCTCATTAGGTTGTGGGCCAGCCGAGCCGGCGAGTTAGACCGATGAAACAGGAAAACCAGGGAACCATGCCCAAATCCCCTCCGTCAATCCAGCTCTCTACCCAGGGAAAACTGATCACGGTTGCCATCATGGTCGGCCTGACCGTCATGCTGCTTGCGGCCATGGGGCATGGTCTCATTCCCTTCATTGCTGCGGTCATCACCGCCTATCTCTTCAATCCGCTGGTTGCCCTGCTGCATCGGCGCACCGGCCTCAGCCGGGTGCTCTGGATCAGTGTGCTCTATGTGCTCATCTTCTCGCTCTTTTTCCTGGTAGGAACCTGGGTGATCCCTCGTGTGACCCGCCAGTACAACGACATCGTCGCCCAACTCCCAGATCTGGTGGACGCCATCAGCCAGCGTCTTGCGGAGCATCCGTCCATTGACCTGGGCAACGGGTTGGCCTTCGACCTGACCCGCCTGGAAGAGCAGTTGGTCAAGATGCTAAGCGACCTGGGCCGGACGCTCAGTGGCGGCGTGCCCCACCTGGTCGTCTCAGCGCTCGAAACCGCTATCTACACCCTCATCTACCTCATCGTGACATTCTATCTGCTCCTCCAATCTCAAGAGCTGCATGACTGGGCCGTTGGCCTGATTCCCCCACCCTACCGCGAAGAACTCTGCGCCCTGGGGCACCAGATAGACCAGGTGCTTGGGGCATACATCCGCGGGCAGTTGCTCCTGGTCGTCATCATGTCTGTTTTGCTCTACATCCCCCTTTCGATTCTGCGGGTTCCCTATGCGCTGGTGATTGCCATTGCCTCCGGAGTGCTGGAGCTTATCCCCCTCCTTGGCCCGTGGTCTGCCGCCACCATTGCCATGACGGTCGCCTTCTTCCAGCAGGATGTTCCGTTCGGGTTGTCGAACCTCGCACTGGCAGGACTGATCGGGCTGATTTACTTTGCGCTGCGACAGATTGAAGACAGCTTCATTATCCCCAACGTGGTCGGGCATCTGGTCAAGCTCCATCCGGGGGTGGTGCTGTTTGCCGTGCTCGCCGGGGGGAGCCGTTGGGGGGGCCTTCGGGTTGCTGATTTCTATCCCAACCGCCGCCGTGATTCGCATTCTCCTGAGCTACCTCTACCCCAAACTGGTCAGCGTCCCCGGCCCATCCGACCTGCCTGCGTCTGTCGAACCAGACCGGCGTTCGCCGCCAGTCCGTGACTTGGAACCGCCGCGGCCCCAGAGCCAGCCGCACCCACCCGGTGAGTCGGGGCCACGGCCCCGGCCAGACTCCCAGGCGGCTTCAGCTTCGTTAAAGCGCGAGTGTGAAATGTGATGATGATACGCGAGGCCAGGATGGAAGATATCGCGGCGTGTGCTGCGCTGCAAGCGTCCTACGCGACGCAGGCGGTGTGGCAGGTGCGGCGAGAGGGAGACCCGCGAGAGGCTGGAGAAGTCACACAGGGAGGGCCGCTCATCAGCCTTCTGGTCCAGCAGGTGCGCCTGCCACAGAAGCGTCTGATCCCGCTGCCATCGGCGATGACCCCGCTTGAGCGGGTGTGGGAATGCTTTGATGCCCGGCTGGTGGCGGTGGATGATGAAGGTGATGAAGCCCCGGACGATGCGCTGCATGAGCACCAGGTGAGTAAGCCGGGCGGACCGCTTGGAGATGAACCCCCGGTGTTGTCTCACGTCCGGGGGGTGGCACTGCTCCAGGTGCTCCCCGACCAGCAACAAGCGATGATTGCCCGCTTGCTGGTGGACCAGCCTGCCCGTGGTCAGGGGACCGGCACAGCGCTGCTCCGGGCGGCCCGGCGGTGGGCCGCAGCAGAAGGGTTCGTCGCCCTGCTTGCGCACGTCCCTCTGCGCAACGTGCCAGGGATCGCCTTCTATCTGCGGCGCGGGTTCCGCGTGTGCGGGCTGCATGAGCACTTCTACCCCACCCGCGAAGACGCGCTGCTGCTGGTGCGGGGGGGTGTCATAGCCGTAATGAGTGACGAGTGACGAGTGACGAATGAAGTGAAAGGATGTTGAACGGTGAAACAAGATGGAAGCTATGGAAGATGAGGTCGTG
>JAAUSY010000042.1 GCA_012032475.1 Chloroflexaceae bacterium | reverse complement strand
ACGACGCTCTGGACGCGGGATCTCCCCACCCCATCATCTGGCAGAAGCGCTGGCTGATTGCCAACCCCAGGCCGGTTCCGCCATATCTGCGGGTAGTCGAGGGGTCGGCCTGCGAAAACGCCTGGAAGAGGCGGGGTATCTGGTCGGGGGCGATGCCAATGCCGGTGTCTGATACGCGAAAGATGACCCACTCGGACCAACCCGCTTCCTCCAACGGCTGCCGGGTTACCTCCAGTTTGATAGACCCCTGCTCGGTGAACTTGGTGGCGTTGCTCAGCAGGTTGAAGAGAATCTGGCGGACTTTCGTCTGGTCCGCATGGATCCGACGGGCCGATGGTTCTATCTCGGTCTGGATGGTGTTGCCTCTTTTCTTTGCCATGGGCGTGAGCGTGGCGACGGTGCTCTCAATCAGGTCGGTGAGGTCGAAGGTTTCGAGGTAGAGGCTCATGCGCCCGGCTTCTATCTTAGAAATATCCAGGATATCGTTAATGAGCAGCAGCAGGTGGGTTGCCGCCTCATAGACTTTCCTCAAATCGGGTACGATATCGGCATAGTCCGTATCTTCGACATCTTCCAGAAGCATTTCGCTGTAGCCGATGATGGCGTTCAGGGGGGTGCGCAGTTCGTGGCTCATATTTGCCAGGAAGTGACTCTTGGCCTGGTTGGCATCTTCTGCTGCCGTGCGGGCTTCCTGGGCGATTTTCATGGCCTGAGCGAGTTCTTCGGTGCGTTGCGCGACCTTTTGTTCCAGCACCAGGTTATACCGTTCGAGTTGCAGGTGGGACAGGTGCAAGTCTCGCTCTGCGAGCAGTTCGGCCACCGTGCGAGCCTGTAAGGACCGGGCCATCATATTGAAGGCCTCGGCCAGCGTTCCCAGTTCGTCGTTGCGGCGCACCGGCACGGTGAATTCAAGCCGTCCGCGGGTAATACGCTGGGCCCCTTCGACCAGTTCGCCAACGGGCACCATCATACGCCGAACCAACCACGCCCCTGCGAACAAGACCAGTGGCAAGGTCATGAAGAAGGTCATGAGCGCGGCGTTCCGGACCCCGGCTTCGCTGGCCGTAACGTCCGAAGCATCCAGTTCGATGCCCATGACCCCATCGAGTTCCCCGGAGGAGTTGAAGATGGGGCCATAGCCACAGAGGACGATGTCTCCCGCCTGGTTTTGCGTCAGGTGCTCTTCAACCACGGGACTGGTAATGGTGGAAAGCCCTCCCTCCAGCAGTGGCGAAACCGGCTCCAGTTCCTGCCCAATGGTCGCCTGGTGCCCTGGTGAGGCTCCCAGGTCAACGACATACGTGATGGTGCCATCGTCCCGTTCGCGGAGGGTATAGATGCGCTTGATGGCATCGCTGGCTTCCAGCGTTTTTCGCAGGGTTTCCGAAACGGTCTGGTAGTATGAGCTGTCAAGGTCTTCTGGCGAGACGATGAAGGCATGGAAGTTGGTATTCACCTGGAGGGCCGCAAGGTGAACAATCGCGCTCAATCGCTGGCGAATGGCCTGGCGTTGGGCGGCATGGAGTTGGAGATAGAGGCTGAGCGTCAGGGCACCGGCAACCAGCGTGATGAAGACAAAGTAGGCTGCTGTGAGTTTGGCGCTCAGGCTCCAACCACGGTGAACGTCGCCCACTTTCTTCAAAAACCTCATCAGTGTTGATTCCAGGGCGTTGTGATAGCGGCAGTCAAGTCGGTGGTATAACCCGCATGGTGCAAACGGCACCGGTTATTATACCGCAAGGTGGCGGCTCCTGGTTCAGAAATGGTTTGAAGCCGGGGTCAGGAGTTGTTCCCATGGAAAAGAAGTGCTATACTAGGACTGTTTTGCCTCTTGAGCCGGATGATTGCCAACGGGTCTCGCTGTCGGAGACAGATAGTACAGATAGACAGGATGGTCGTATGCCCTTTGGTGCGCATGTATCTATCAGCGGGGGAATTTCCAGAGCTTTTGCCCGTGGCGAACAGGTCGGGTGCGAGACGATGCAGATTTTCAGCAAGAACCAGCGCCAGTGGAAGGCCCTTCCCTATTCGCCCGACGAGGTTGCGGCCTACCAGGCGGAGCAGGAACGAACCGGCATCCGCCCGGTGGTGGTCCATGATACCTACCTGATCAATCTGGCGTCGCCGGACGATGCCCTGTGGGAGAAGTCCATTGCGGCCTTTGCCAACGAGCTTGAACGGTGCGCGACACTTGGGGTTCCCTACCTGGTGATGCACCCTGGTGCCCACACCGGCAGCGGCGAGGAGGCCGGGCTACACCGGGTGGCGGCGGCGTTCCAGCGCCTCTTCAAGGAGGGGGTGGGCGCGGGGGTGATGGTGCTGATGGAAACAACCGCGGGACAGGGAACGGTGCTTGGCTCCTGCTTCGAACACCTGGCGCGTCTGATGGAACTGGCGGTTCATCCGGAGCGGCTTGGCGTTTGTATGGATACCTGCCACATCTTTGCCGCCGGGTATGATATCCGCACGCCCGAAACCTATGCTGCCACGTTTGAGGCGTTCGACCGTATTGTTGGCCTGGAACACCTCAAGGTGCTGCACCTCAACGACTCTCAGCACGACCTGGGGAGCCGCCTGGACCGCCACGACCATATCGGGCAGGGGTATCTGGGCCCCGATGCGTTCCGTTTGCTGGTCCATGATGCTCGCCTCCGGCACCTGCCGATGATTATTGAAACCCCCAAAGGGAAAGATATGGCCGAGGACCGGGTGAATCTTTCGTTGCTGCGCTCCCTTTAGCAAATGCGCGGCAACTGTTCGCCACTGAGCATATCCACGACGCGGGTTCCGCCTACCCGGCTCCGCATCACCACCCGTCCGGGGTGGTCTGCCGTGACTTCCCCAATGATGGCGCTCTCGGCTCCCTGGGGGTGCGCCTGCATCGTCGCCAGAATCGTTTCGGCGGCGTCAGGGGTGGCAATCACCAGGCATTTGCCCTCGTTGGCGACGTAGAGCGGGTCGAGGCCGAGCAGTTCGCACGCTCCGCGCACCGCTTCCCCCATCGGAATGGATGATTCATCCAGGCGGATGCCCACCTGCGCCTGAGACGCAATTTCGTTCAGGGCACTGGATAGCCCGCCACGGGTCGGGTCGCGCAGTACATGAACACCTGCGCCGGCAACCTCCAGGATACGAGCTACCAGGTGGTGCAGCGGAGCCGAGTCGCTTTCCAACGTGGTTTCGAATTCCAACCCCTCGCGCACCGACAGGATCGCAATCCCATGGACGGCGATGGCTCCGCTGATGAGGACCCGGTCGCCGGGCCGGGCGCGGCGCGGTGAGATTTCAATCCCATCGGCAACGTGCCCGATGCCCGCTGTGGTGATGAAGACCCCATCTCCTTTATGACGGTCAACGACTTTGGTATCCCCCGTGACAATAGGCACCCCGACGGACCGGGCTGCCTGTTGCATGGATTGCACGATGCGCCAGAGGTCTTCCATCGGCAACCCTTCTTCGAGAATGAAGCTGGCAGACAGGGCAATGGGCTGCGCTCCACACATCGCCAGGTCGTTGACTGTGCCGTGGACCGCCAGCGACCCGATGGTTCCGCCGGGGAAGAAGAGCGGACTGACGGTAAAGGCGTCGGTGGCGAAGGCCAAGCGGCTCCCGGATAGTTCCAGTTCCAGCACGGCCCCATCGTGCTGGAGTTCCAGGGCCGGGTTGGCAAAGGCCGGGAGAAACAGTTGCTCAATGAGGGTGTGCGTGAGCCGCCCACCCCCACCATGCGCCATCAGGACGGCGGGGTAATCGCTGATGGGAAAGGGACATTCCCACAGAGTCATAGGATTCCTTGTTGTTCAAAAGAGACCATGGCCGATGTTCCCAGTATAGCACAGAACCCAGAACCCAGAACCCAGAACGAAGGGGGCTGATTCCCCCGAACCAACGAACCAACAAACCAACGAAGGAACGGGAGATGTGTGGTATACTGATCGCTTGTTATCACCCGTAGTTTTCCATTGGGATTTCAGAGAACCGACGAGCCGGGTCCGCTGAAGCTGGCAGAAGACCCCTTCGGACCCGAACGGTTGACAAAACCTGGAGAGAGATCATGCATTTTCCCCGTTCAAGTGGCATACTGTTCCACCCGACGTCGCTCCCCGGACGCTATGGCATTGGCGACTTCGGGGCGGCGGCCTATCAGTTCATTCATTTTCTGGCCGACGCCGGGCAGCGGTTGTGGCAAATCCTGCCGCTCAGCCCCACCGGCTTTGCTAACTCGCCCTATCAATCGCCATCGGCCTTTGCCGGAAACCCCCTGCTCATCAGCCCGGATCGCCTGGTCGAGGATAGGTTGCTCCCGGATGGCGACCTCCCCCCCCTTCCGGCCTCGTTCCAGGTCGAAGACCTGGTTGATTATGATGCGGTGGTAGCGTTCAAGCTCCCGCTGCTGCGTCGGTCGTTCGAACATTTCCGAACCCACCCGGACGGACACAAGTCCGTCTATGAGGATTTTTGCGCGGCCCACGCGGCGTGGCTCGAAGACTACGCCTTTTTTATGGCTATCCGGGAGCACTACCAGGAACAAAGCTGGTCTACCTGGGAACCGGACCTGGCGCTGCGCCGGATGGGAGCCATGCGCCAGTGGAAGGCGAACCTGGCAGAGCAGATTGAATTCCAGAAGTATCTGCAATATCTGTTTTTCCGTCAGTGGTCGCGGCTCAAAGCCTATGCCAACGAGCGTGGTATTCAGGTCGTTGGGGATATGCCCATCTACGTGTCCTACGACAGCGCCGATGTGTGGGCCAACCCGCACCTGTTTCAGCTCGACCCCCAGGGAAATCCGACGGTGGTGGCCGGGGTGCCACCCGACTACTTCAGTGCCACCGGGCAGCGGTGGGGCAACCCCATCTACCGCTGGGACACGCTGGCGAGGAACAGCTTTGAGTGGTGGGTGCGACGGATGAAGCACACGCTGGCGATGGTGGATATCGTCCGCATTGACCACTTCCGCGGCTTCGAAAGCTACTGGGAGATTCCGGCGCATGAGCCGACTGCGGTGCATGGAAAGTGGGCGAAGGGGCCGGGGGCTGCGCTCTTTCACAAGCTGAACAGCGTCTTTGGCGACCTGCCCATCATTGCGGAAGACCTGGGACTGATAACCCCCGAAGTCGAATCCCTGCGCGATGGCTTTCGCTTGCCGGGGATGAAGGTGCTGCAATTTGCGTTTGGGGATGATTCCACCAACCCCTACCTGCCCCACAACTACCGCAACCCCAACTGCGTGGTCTATACGGGCACGCACGACAACGATACGACTATCGGGTGGTTCGAAACGTTGGAGCCTGCCGAGCGGGAGCGGGTGCAGTGCTACCTGGGGCGTGACGGCAGCGACGTTGCCTGGGACTTCATGCGCCTGGCGTTTGAGTCGGTGGCCGAACTGGCAATCACCCCCCTTCAGGATGTGCTGCGCCTGGGGAGCGAAGCCCGGATGAACACACCGGGCACGGTTGAACACAACTGGGGATGGCGACTGCGCCCGAAGGTGCTGACGCCCGGCCTGGCCGGGGGATTGCGGACCCTCACGGCAGCGTATGGGCGCTGCGATTAGCCCCTGAGCTATTTTCGAGGACCAGTGGCGAGTGATGCGTGCCTTGAACTGCCAGAGGGGGTGGCTCATCACTCGTCACGCCTCACCTGTCACTGGTAGGTAGGAAGATACCAGGACAGGCACACCCTTCTCCCGGTTCCTACCCGCTGCCGACCGGGCAAATTCGTGCTCCTTTGCCCGGCGGTGGAACCTGGAGGGGTGCCCAGAAACAGATTGTTCCCTGAAACGGTGGGTCGTCGGGGACTGGTTGCCCGGCTGCCCGGCTGCCTGGTTACAGCCCTTCAGCTTCGAGCCATGCCGTCACGGCCGCATCATTGGGCGATGCGTTGCCACCAGGGATGTAGCGAAACCGGTCGCCATACCCTTCCATAATCTTGTTGCGGACTTCCTCGGTGGCGGCGCTATCATCCGTATCGTTGATCCGTACGACTTCGCCGGTTTCCAGGTCAAGATAGTTGCTATAGCCAGCATCCGTCTCGGCAAGTGCAGTCATGATCTGGTCTCGTCGGTATTCGGCCACTGCTCCCTCCCGTAGTCTCCAGGGAACAGACGTTTGTATGCTCTCGCGCTCACGCCCACCCCCCGGAATATAGCGTCGGTTGTTTTCATGGGGATAGTACACCAAGCTGCGACGTTGTGCAAGTTTCATGGTATGGTAGAATGGCACCAGCCGGAAACCTTTTTCAGGAACGACAAGCAAGCAAGAAGGAAGAAGGAGAGAAGGAGAGAACGATGGGGTCAGGGTCAATGCTCAACATGCTCCACCTTGGCATACGCGGCCTGCTGCTCGATGAAGCAACCTACCAACAGCAGCGTGAGGCAAGCGACGGTCTGAAGCAGGGGGGAATGCTGGTCGCGCTGGTCGGACTGGCAGTCGGGGTGGCAGCCTTGATCGGGCAAATCTTCGAGGTGCTCGCCAGCCCCGACCCCCAGGTGGTGCAGGCGACGGTGTATGAGGGATTGACGGCCATGCCCTGGTATGCCGACCTGTCGAACGAGCCGGGCTTTCAGGCGGCGTTTCGGCAAACGTTCGACCAGGTGTTCCAGCTCGTCACGATGGTCATCAGCGGCAGTATCGGTTGGGGACTTGCTGGCGTGGTGCTTACCCCGCTGCTCTACCTTGGGGTCTGGCTTGTCTATGGGCTATGCGCGCACCTGGTGGCGCGGTGGCTTGGGGGGCGCGGAACCTTGAACCAGACGCTCGCCTGCCTGTCGCTGGCGGCAGGGGCGCACCTGCTGGCACTGGTGCAGGTGGTTCCCTTTGCCCAGGTCAGCGGGGCGATCCTCCTGTCGCTAATAGCAAGCTACCTCGCCGTTCGGGAATCCCACCAACTCAAGCCGTGGGGCGCGTTCTGGGCGACCACGTTCGTTCCCCTGCTGCTGCTGGTGCTCTTCATGATGGGAGCCTGCATGCTGCCGGTCGTCTTCCCACTCATCTCCTGACCCGACGGGCCAGAGCGCCGGGCCGGTCGGGAAGATGTTGACCTCATCGAGCGCGAGCACCCGTTCTTACCCCGCAAGAATGCCCCCTTCGCTGAGGAGCGGGTGGGGCAATGACCCCGTTCTATCTCCTGATGAATGTTGTGATGGAAAAGCGAAGACAGACCACAACAGGCGGCAGTTGACAGACGGATTGTTAAATCTCTGTTAAGCCTGTGTCCAGCGTAAGCAAGGTGTGATAGAATACCTAGTACGACGATACCATCTCAAACCCGGTTGGGGTGTCTGAGAGGGAGGACGGAGCATGCCATTTATCCAGGAGCAGGGGCCGGGCGTCATCGAACACGCCAGAGGAGACGCGGAAACATCGGGCAGGTGCGAAGGATACGCCCGGAGGGTGCTGAACGCCCTCCCCGACCTGGTCACCCTCCATACCCGCGATGGGACCTGCCAGTATTGCAACAACGGGCTGGAAGGGGAGACGATATTCCCAGGAGAAGATGACCTGGTCGGAAAAAAGATTGACGACGTGTTGCCCGCAGAAGTTGCCCAACCGGCTATGCAGAGCATCCGGCAAGCCCTGAACACCGGCGAGATGCAGGTGTTGGAATATCAAGTGCTGCTGGAAGACACCATGCGTGATTACGAAATGCGCCTGGTAGCCTGTGGCGATGATATGGTGCTGGCGATAACCCGCGACATCACCGAACGGAAGAAATCCGAGCGCCTGAAGAATGAATTTGTTTCGATTGTGAGCCACGAACTCCGCACCCCCCTGACCTCCATCCGTGGCTCGCTCAGCCTGATCACGGGCCGAATGGCGCACGAGCTTTCCCCCAAAATCAAGGGCATGGTAGACATTGCCTACAAGAACAGTGAGCGACTGGTCTCTCTGGTCAATGACATTCTGGACATAGACAAGATAGAGTCCGGCAAAATGATCTTTGACCTCAAGCCGATGGAACTGATGCCCCTGGTCGAGCATGCCCTTGAGACCAACCACGCCTATGCCGAACCGTTCGGGGTGACCTTTGCCCTGACGCACTCCCTGCCAGGAGCGCGAGTCCACGTGGATGAAGACCGCCTGATGCAAGTGCTGGCAAACCTCCTGTCCAATGCGACCAAATTCTCCCCCCGCGGCGGAACCGTCGAGGCGTCGGTCACGCGCCACGAAGAGAACCTTCGCGTTGCGGTCAGCGACCAGGGTCCCGGCATCCCCGAAGAATTCCGCGCCCGCATCTTCCAGAAATTCGCCCAGGCCGACTCGTCGGCAACGCGTCAGAAGGGCGGCACCGGGTTGGGGTTGAGTATCAGCAAGGCTATCATTGAGCGGCACGGAGGCAAAATTGGCTTTGCCTCGAACTCCAGTTCGGGGGCAACGTTCTTCTTCGATATACCGGAATGGCGCGAACGGGAAGAGGTGTATGGGGGCAGCCAGCACCGCCCGCGCATCCTGATTTGCGAAGACACCCCTGACCTGGCAAGTATGCTCAGCATTATGTTGAACTACAACGGATTCAACACCGACATCGCCTACAACACCATCCAGGCCCGCCAGTTTCTCGAAACCAACCAGTACGCGGCCATGACCCTGGACCTCATTATGCCCGGCCAGGGCGGCATTGACTTCATCCGCGAACTTCGTTCTCAGGAACGCACCCGCCACCTCCCGATTGTCGTCATCTCAGCCATTGCGCAGCAGGGGCGGCAAGAACTGGAAGGGGGTGCGTTCGAAGTTGCCGACTGGCTCGACAAAACGATAGACTACCAGGATTTGGTCGCTGCTATCCGGCGGGCCATCTCCCGCAAGCGCGTTGAAAGACCGCGTATCCTGCACGTCGAAGACGACGTAGATGTGTTCGAGGTGATTTCAACCATGCTCCACGATATGGCCGACACCTTTCATGCCCGCGGACTGCAAGAGGCCAAAAGCCGGCTTGAGCGCGAAATGTTCAACCTGATCATCCTGGACCTGAGCCTGCCAGATGGGTCGGGGCTGGATTTGCTGCCCATTCTCTACAACCCATCCCGTCCGCCGGTGCCGGTGATTATCTTCTCGGCACGAGAAGTCAACCGCGAGACGGCCCAAAAAGTCGTCGCGGTCCTGGTCAAGTCGCGCACCACCAACCAGGAACTCGTTGAGACCATTAAATCTCAGATTGGAACCTGAACCTGACGGAATAGTGGTGGCTAGAAAGTGGGGACTCCCTATGGCGATGCCGGCGTTGAGACGCATTCTCCTTGTTGAAGATGACCCCGATATACAGATTATTGCCCAGATGGCGCTGGAGGACATTGGCGGCTTTACGGTCGAGGTGTGTAGTTCGGGCGAGGAGGCCATTCATCGGGCGCCGGGCTTCTCCCCCGACCTGGTGCTGCTTGATGTGATGATGCCCGATATGGATGGTCCGGACACGCTCCGCGCCCTGCGGGACCTTCCCCAGTTTGCCGGTATCCCCGCGGTCTTCATGACCGCGAAGGTCCAGACCCACGAAGTAGCGCAATACCGTTCGATGGGCGCGGTTGATGTGATTGCCAAGCCATTTGACCCGATGACTCTCTCTTCCATGGTTGCCGATATCTGGGGGCAGTATCATGATGGCTGAAACGGAACAACGGTTTCGGGAGCGGTTGAATACCCTGCGTGACGAGTATCTCCGGCGGTTGCCGGAGAAGCTGTGCGAAATCGAAGAAGCGTGGCGCGTGCTCGGCCAGAGCGCTGGCGAGCGAGCCGAGATGCAGCACCTCCACCGCCTGATTCACCGGCTCGCTGGTTCCAGCGCTACCCACAGCCTGGGGGCGCTGAGCACCACCGCCCGCCGCCTGGATATCCACGTGCAGGGGATGCTTGAACGGGACGAGCCGCTCACCGACGAGCACCGGGCCAGTATTGCGACCTGGATAAGCGACCTGCGGAGCACCATCACCCGATGCGCGCTTCCCCAGGGACGGACGCTGGTCATCGGGCAAGGAGACGACCCGCCACCGCCCGCAATTCAGCAGGCCGAAGTCGGGGGCTGGATGCTCGAAACGAGCGATGCCCCCAACCCTACGGAACTGACCGTTCATCACGCGCCCGCTGCGCAGTGGCCGTGGTGGACGAGCCGGAGCCAACCCCATCCCCGGAGCCAGCCCCTGCCAGTGCCCCCGGCCACGCGACGGAAACAGAAACCGGGCTGGTGGTTGGGCATATCCCGCTGGCAAGCCAGGAAAGTCGGTGCATCTTCCTGGTTGAGCAGGACCCGTTCCAGGCCCGCGACCTGGCGCTCCAGATTGGTCATTTCGGATATGCCGTGCATGCCCTGCCAGACCTGGCTTCGCTCAAACAGGCAGTTTGCCATACGCGCCCGTCAGTCATCATTATGGATGTGGTCTTTCCAGAAGGGAATCTGGCCGGGGCGGAGGTCATCAGCGAGATACGCCAGCTCTATGCAATGCCCATCCCGGTGATGTTCATTTCTTCGCGGGGGGATATCCAGGCCCGCTTACAGGCGGTGCGGGCCGGGGGGAGCGCCTACTTTACCAGGCCGGTGAATGTGTCGGCGCTCATTGACCAGTTGGACCGCCTGACGACCTCCGAGCAGCCGGAGCCATACCGCGTGCTCATCATTGACGATGATGCCGATATTGCCATCTTCTATGAGCAGGTACTCCAGCAGGCCGGGATGCGGACAGCTGCCGTCAACGACCCGCTCCAGGTGATGCAACCGCTCTTTGAGTTTCGCCCCGACCTCATCTTGATGGACGTCTATATGCCTGAATGCACCGGCCTGGAACTGGCATCGGTTATTCGGCAGCAGGAAGCGTATGTCGGGGTACCGATTGTATTCCTTTCGATGGAGACCAACCGCGATAAGCAGTTGAAGGCGATGCACCGTGGCGGCGATGACTTCCTGAACAAGGATATTCTGCCCAACCACCTCGTCTCCGCAGTCGAGAGCCGCGCCAGGCGGTCGCGGGCGCTGCGCTCTTCGATGATCCGCGATGGCCTGACCGGGTTGCTCAATCATACAACCATCAAGGAACACCTCTACCGCGAGGTGCTCCAGGCGCGGCGGCGCAACGTCCCGATGGCGTTTGCCATGATTGACATTGACTGGTTCAAGTCCATTAACGATACGTATGGGCACATCACGGGCGACCGGGTGCTCAAGAGTCTGTCGCGGGTGCTCCAACAACGTCTGCGCAAGACCGACGTGATCGGGCGCTATGGCGGCGAGGAATTTGCTGTGATGCTGCCAGACACGAATGGGCAGAAGGCCACTCAGGTGATGGACGAAATCCGCAGCGGGTTTGCCCAGGTGCGACAGTATACCGAAGCCGCCGAGTTCCACGTCACGTTTAGCTGCGGCATTGCCGATTTCCCCACCTACGAAGATGCGATTCGTATCAACAAGGCTGCCGACGACGCCCTGTATGAAGCCAAGCGCACCGGGCGGAACCGCGTGGTATTAGCAACCGGGGGGTGAGAGATGGGGGCGGGCATTCCCATCACCCATCACCGGCCGCCGGTGCTTCCCCCCCGACTCCGGCCCGCTCCGCGAGCGGACGGAGGACCGCTTCATAGTTCGTATCCTCCATCAGCACCCACCCCTCAAGCAAGGATGGCCCACTGGCAGAACTCCCCAGACGCACGTTCAGCCAGACCTGTCCGCTCTCTGGCTGAAACCGCGGTATCACAGAAATCAGCTCGGCCTGTTGCGGCGCAACTGGCACGGTCGTGGCATCATTCTGATGGAGCGTGACGGGTTGTTCCGGCTGGTCGGGGTGGCCGAGCGCGATGCTCAGGGGATACTGCTGAATCGGGAGCGTCTCCGGGTCATAGGTGGTGAAATCGCGCCGGGTCGTCACCCACCCGACCTTCCCGTCTATCTCGCTCCGCACATTGAGAAAGTTATCCTGCTCTGGCAGGCGCAGAATGGTGAGCAGCGTTTCGGGGGGAAGCACCTCCAGGCGGGTTTCGTCGGCAAGACGGGGTTCGCTCCGCAGGGTGACACTGCGCTCGATCATGATCGTTCGGGACTGCTGGAGATAGCCCTCAACCGCCAGAGCGGTAGTCATCACCGTGGGAAGCTCGCGCACCACCACCTCCACCGAGACGCCGGTTTCCGATGGAGTGGCCGAATCTCCGGCGGTGGTGGTGAATGATAGGGTCCGGGCACCGGGTGGGGTCTGGCTGGCGACCGCAATGCCCACATCGAAGGCGCTGCCCTCCGGGGGAAGCGGAATGGTCTGGCTGCCCTGGATGGTGATGCCTTCGGGCGGTTCTTGCCACGAAAGCGCGGCTGCTTCTGCAATATCGTTGGTATCATCCAGGAAGAGCGTGATGGTAACAGCCTGGCCGGGGTAGAGCTGGAACTTGTCCACGTTGGTTTGCAGCAGCAGCGAGGGGGTTTGCAGCGGGGCTTCGGTGAGCATCAGCATCGGGTCGGTCGTGGCAGTCGGGACGGGGGTGTCTGGCGCGGTGGTCGCGGTGATGGCCGAAGAAGCGGCAGGAACGGTTTGCGCCGTCGGCCCCGTTGGCGAAAGCTCTGGCGTAGCCGGGGCAGCCTGTGGCTCCGTCCCCTGGGCGGCGTTCTGGGTACCCGGTATGGGGCGCAAGCCGATGATGATGATAACTACGAGGAGGAGGAGCATCACGGCCCCTCCGATATAGGCCGCCATCTGCCAGCGCTTGCCCGGCACCGGCTGCTCAAGCCCGCGGGAGACAAAATCCATATCGGTGTCGGGCGAGAGCTGTCGCAGCATCACCCGGCGGAGCGAGGGGCTGGAACTGCGCAGGTAGGTTGCAATCAGGTGATACTGGTGGCGGTCATGGCTCCAGTACATCTGGTCGTAGCCGCCAATGCTCAGCGTGTCATAGATGGAAAGCAGACGGCGGGCCGCGACGATGTTGTGTGCCTGGAGGTCCAGGTCATCCTTGCGGGGGTTGAAGGCCAGCAGACGGGTCGTCAGGCTGTCCAGCCGTTTGCGCTGCTCCTCAACGAGTTGGGTCATCGCAGCCCCATAGGGCGACTCGGCCAGGCTCATGGTCAGGCGAGCGATTTCTTTTGCCAGAGCGGTGATCGTCGCAAGCTCCTGGGCGTCGGGGTTAGCAAGCCGCTCGATGATGTCGTCCGGGCAGCGCTGCTGGAACATCGTGAGCAGGTCTTTCGCATGGAAGTAGTCTCGCTGGTGAGACAGGGTGACGAAGGCTCTGGCAAGCGGGGCGGTGTGTTCCCAGAGCTGGTGGTGGCGCTGCTGCGCTTCTTTGGAGGGCATGAGCCGCTCGACCTCGGCAACCTCCCGCTCGAAGAAGCCAGATCGGATGGGGGTCACTTCCTGACGAAGGGACTGCGCCCTGGATTGGAGGTGCTCAATGGCGCTTTCGTAGCGCTGGAGCGTCTGCATCTCCGCTTCGAACTGCTCTGTGGCGGTCTGCCGCAGGGATTGCATATCGGTTTGAAGCTGTCTTGCCACGGTCTCAAGTTGTTCAAACTGCTGCTCGTGGAGTTCAGCGTTGGAGGCTCCATAGGCGTCGCTGAGAAGTTTGTCGCTCAGGAACGAGAGGCCAAGCGATTGCAAGGTGTTGAGCGCCCTGATGCGCTGTTCCGGGCTGGCCTGCTCGGCGTTCAGAATGTTCAGGATTTCAACAATCTGTTCTTTTCTGGCAACCAGTTCGTCGCGCTTCTTCCTTCGCCCCGGAGCCACCACCGGCAGCAAGGTTTCGGACCATTGCAGGAGCGTTTGCAGGTCGCCAGGGCTGCCCACCGGCTGGTTCACCAACCGGTCGAAGGCCTCGCCAAAGGTAGTTTCGCCCCCAGGGGTCAGGCCGGCCTGGTTGAGCACCGCCGTGACGATGCGCTGTTCCAGGTTGGGGTTGCGCGGTTCTTCCAGGCTGGCATAGCGGCGCACCGCCTCGGTGACCGCACCGTCTTCGAGCCACTGCCAGATTTCGGCCACCTGCTTCCACGACGAGCGCATGGCATAGACGCGGCGGCGGTCTTCGGGAGATATGCACAGTTCCAGCGCCGTGTCAAAGTCGGCCTCGGATATGGTGGGGTCGCTGCTCTGGATAGCCTGCGCCATCCGCTCCAGAAGCTGGTTCAGCCGGGCAGTGCGGGCCAGCCGGCGCTGCTGCGCCTCCAGGCGAGGTTGTTCGTCACACACCTGCTTCCGGGCTGCGGCGATACGGGGTTCGATGGTGGGGGGAACACTTTTGCTGAGCTTGCTGATGATACTGAGCCGCTCGTCCACCTGGTCCAGGGGGGTTTCGTGGAAGCGCTCAACCAGGGAGATGACCCACAGTTCGGCCCGCAGATTGATGATGCTGTCTCTGGCGGGGGGGCTGAGGGTGTCTAGCAGCTTCTGGTCAACAGTGACCCACGCGGCAAGGTTGTAGGTGCTCTGGTCCCATTCGGCAATGGCCCGCGCAGCCTGGGACCCCTGGGTTGCGAGGTACGGGTCGGCGCGGCAGGCTTCGACCACACGCTGCCGCCAGAGCAGAGGAAGGAAGATTTCCTGGGGATAGCGGGGGTAGCTCGACAGCCGCTCAATCAGCTCGCCGGCGACCTCGTGGTGCCCGGCTTCGATCTCGTGGCGAATCAGCGTTAGCTGCTCGGTCCACAGGTCCGAGAGGGTTTGTTCCAGGGTGTCCCAGGGCTGTTTCGCCTCGCGGAGCCGGCCAATGGCTATCTGGTCGTAGAGGTCGTCAATCTGGCGGGCGGTTCCAATTTTTTCGGCCGCGGAGCGCGGGGAGGTGCTCTGGGCGAGGAACTGGATTCTGCGCCTGGTTTCCTGAATGTCCTCACGGACCTGGGGGTAGATGCGCGGGGCCTGCCAGTATCCAAGCAACCGAACCAGTTCGTCGCGGCAGGCTGGCACCGGGTCGTCCCCGAAGCTGGCGGGGTTGCCAGTCGCCCGTTCGAGCAGCTTTCGCAGCGGCATACTGAAGGGGGGGTCGGGGTCGGCATCGGCGTCGCTCAACCCGCCGGGCGGGAAGGGTTGGCCGGTGAGTATCCAGAAGAGGATACGGGCGAGATTTCGGGCATCCTCCTGTTTTTTCATCTCCCGCTCGTGGTCCGGCAGGTGGGTGATATCGTCTACCTGCCAGTCCACGATCATCAGGTGGTGCGAGTCCCAGAAGAGACGACCGGTGCGGGGGTCTCCATAGTGGAAGTTGCCGAGGTGCGCCAGCATCATGACTTCGCTGAGCTGGCAGCCAATCCGCAGCGCGGTTGCTTCGCCCAGTCCGCTTTCTTTTTGCAACAGGGCGTCGAGGTTTTCGCCCCTGGCAAGCTCTATGAGCAGCGCAGGAATCTCGACACCGGTGCCATTGACCGTAAACTGGATGGAGTCAGCGGGTTCGACCAGGGGGATATGGCGGTGGGACCCCGACGGGACCTGTTCCAGACGGTTTAGCAGGCGCATCACCCTGGTTTCCTCGGCCAGCAGGTTGCGCCGTTCCTGGGCATGTCGCGGGTCGCTCGTCGGGGCGGGGATTTTGAGTGCCAGCCGTTTGCCACGGTCGGTGGGTTCCACCTCGTAGGTGATGGTCCGCTCATCCCGCTGCCATTGCTGGATAATCCGCACCGTCTGCGACCCGGCGACCAGGTCGGTTTCTGGCAGTGGCAGCGGGTGGGGAGCGGCTTTTTCTGGAGATTGCTTGCTCATACCTTCTCCTCTTCCCTCGTTCCGGTCATTCCTCATTCCTCATCACTTCACTCCTCATCACTTCACTCATATCTCTGGCGCATCTGCACCGTTCGCAGCCGGTTGATGGCCGCGGCGATTTCGTGTCGCCGCGGGCGGGCGAAGTTGCCGGGGTGGTGTTCTTTGCGGTGAAAGGGGTCGAGTTCGTCCAGGCCATGGCGGTCGAAGAATTGCTCGACCATATCTACCACCTCGTTGAGCGTTGCCCGACCATCCATAAACTTCTCGGTTGCCAGATGGATGGCATAGCCGATGGCGCGGGTCTGGCTCAGATCAACGATTTGCTCAACCCCGCGCAGGTCAATCGGGTCGTTGCCAAAGAGGACCAGGTCCAGCGCCCTGGCGTCTATCTTGACTTCGCGCCGCCCGCGGGAGGGATCGAAACTTTCGGGCAGGGGCGTGCGCCTGGTCACCGATTCCAGGGGAATGGTCCTTTCGGCGCTGCGCCGGGTGGGGTAGCTCTGCGCGATGCGTCGGGCTTCGGTGGTGACATCGTAGGGCAGGTAATCGCGCATCATGATGACGGTGTCGGCCACGTCGAAGTAGTCGCCCGATCCGCCCATCACCAGGATGGTCGAGACGCCCAGGGTCTCGTAGAGTTCGCGGACACGGTCGAGAAAGGGGGTGATGGGTTCGTGCGCCTTCTGGACGAGCGCCTGCATCCGGGCGTCGCGGACCATGAAGTTGGTGGCGGAGGTGTCTTCATCCAGCAGCAGCACCTTTGCGCCAACCTCCAGGGCCTCCACGATGCTGGCGGCCTGGCTGGTGCTGCCGCTGGCGTCGTCGGTCGAGAATGCGGTGGTGCTGCGGCCATAGGGCAGATTGCTGATGAACGGGCTGATGTTGACCTGCTCCACGCGCCGGCCATCTTCGGCGCGTATCTTGACGGCGCTGCGGGTGGTGATGACATATTCGCGCCCGTCGCCGGGGATGTGGGGGTAAACGCTGTGCTCCAGCGCCTGGAGAAGGGTTGATTTGCCGTGATAGCCTCCCCCCACCATCAAGGTCACTCCCCTGGGGATGCCCATCCCTGAAATGGCGGTGTATGGTTCGGTGTGGCCGGGGACAGGGTTTGCTACAGCGAGCGTGACCCGGAGCGATTCGGGCGACTGGAACGGGACGGCCTGTTCCCTGGGGAGCGGGCGGGTGCTGGCTCCGCTCTCGCGGGGGAGCAGCGACCCGTTGGCAATGAACGCCACCAACCCGCGTTTCTCCAGTTGCGCCCGCATGAATTCCTGGTTCTCGACGCAGGCAACAAATTGTTCGCCCTCTTCCTGGGGGAGGTTGTGCCAGCGCAAACCGCGCTCGACCAGGCGGGGCAACTCGCCACACAGGATGGCTTCGGCCTGTCGCCCAAGAATTGTGCGGCCCGATGCCGGCAATCCGACGTGTAGGCGAGCTTCGACCCACCGCGGGGTCACCACCACCGCAGTACGCTGCAACACCTCCTGCCCACCGGCATCTATGGCAACGAGGCCGCTCTTGCCCATTCCGCGCCTTCCCTGAACCGTGTCGCGGATGGCGCGGTCTACCCAACGCGCCAGGAAGTCCTGGAGCGCCACGCGGCGGGTGGCCGTGTTGAACAGCGGTTCTGGCAGGTTTGCCACGTGCTGCGGAACGCGCAGGCGTATTCGGGAAGGAGCCGCGAAGGGGTCACCCTGCACGTGGTCAATGAACAGGGTGCCGATGTCGAATTCGTAGGCTCCCTGAAGGTCTTTGTAGGCTTTGTACCCTTTTCCGTCGAGGCGGGCGAGGGTCTGGCGTAACTCATGCATACCTGGCATATCTGGCATAAAGATAGGGCTATCTCCAGAAGAAAAACTGGTCCATTCCTGCCACGATAAAATCTATGGGAAGACCAACTTTTCTGGCAAGGGTAAAGGCTTCCATCCAGAAGGCGTCCGTCAGCGGGCCGCCCATCCAGAGCATCACGATGAGCAGCAGAAAGAGGATGCTGCTATACTGGCGCAGGGTATCGGCGATACCCTGGGGGAGAAACGGCTCCAGGATGCCGAAGCCATCGAGCGGGGGAATGGGAAGCAGGTTGAGCAGCAGCGCGGTTATCTGCAAGAAGCCAAGAAAGGCGAGCGCTGACCAGAACGCGCTGTTCGGGGTGTGCCCTGGCAGGAAAATCTTTGGGGACGACCCCAGGCTGAAGGGGACAATGATCACCAGGGCAAAAAGCACCGTTCCGAGCGGCCCGGCAGCCGAAACAAAGCTCCGCCAACCATCGCTACGCAGGGTTTGCAGATGGACGTAGACGGCTCCACCGGGCAAGCCGATTCCTCCTAGCAACAGAAAGACGATGGGCATCACGATGCTGAGGAGGGGGTGGGTATATCTGAGCGGGTCGAGGGTGAGGTAGCCCGCCTCCCGGACCGAGTGGTCGCCGCCGGCATAGGCCGCCAGGGCATGACCAAACTCGTGGATGCAGACGGAGACGATCCAACCGCTCACCACAAAGAGCATTGCCAGCACAGGCACCAGTGCCGCATGCAATTCCAGGTAGAGCGCCAGCCCGCTCAGCACCATAGTGCCGGCCAGCGCCAGAAAGCGCCAACTGGGGCGGGGGATGGCCCCGCTTGCTGGCCGGGTTCGCTTTTTGAATGCGCCGGATTGGAGCACCTGGGTGCGAAGGTCGTAGAGCGAGAGTCCTGCACCGGCGAGCGCGGCGTGGGCAGGGCCGTGAGTCTCATAGAACATCCCCATTATCAGGTGGACCGCGTCTACCTGCGCGTGCCCCAGGTGGTGCGCTTCTTTGATGGCATCCTGAATGGTGCGCTGCCCCGCTTCGCTATAGGGTCGTTCTGACTGGTTTGGGTCGCAACCCTGCCCCTGGTTTTGCGGGCTTTCGCGGGCCTCGCTGCGGGGGGGCGGAAGACGCGCTTCGAGCCACTGGCTGATTTCGTCCGGGTCTTTGTTCAGGGCTGCCAGCATTTTGAGCGCGGTATTGCCCTGTACCTCCAGGATGCCCAGCAAGATATGCTCCGGCTCAACCCACTCCGACCGGCGGAGGATGGCTTGTTGGCGAGCACGCGTGAGAATTGTGCGGGCCGCGGGTGTGCTGGTTTCTCTGGGTAGCTCTAGCGCTCTCAAGGGCCATTTTCCTTCCTTCACGTACGGGGGCATTATATCATTCTTAGGGTCTTCTGATGTCCCCCGGCACATCATACCTTGAAACAGGGGGGATGTGCAAGTTGGCAACGCCTTGAACGGTAACGGTAGTGGTATAATTGGGCAGACGGGATAAGCTGATTGATTGCTATTCGGAAGGATTGGAAGGATTGGAAAGAGGAAGGTCCATGCCCTTTTGTCCAAATTGCCATTCAGAGCGGGTGATTAAAAATGGCTCAATCCATACGGGAAAACAGAAATACGCGTGCAAAGATTGCGGGCGGCAGTTCGTGGAAAACCCTCAGTTTCGGGTCATTTCAGATGAGACCAGAGCGCTGATTGATCGGTTGCTGCCAGAGCAAATCTCCCTTGCTGGCATCGCACGAGTGGCGGGGGTCTCCGAAACCTGGTTGCAGACCTATGTCAACAAGAAGTACCGTTCGATCCCCCGCAAGCTGCGGATCCGGGCCAGGAAGAGTGCCCGTTGACCCTGAACATGGCCTCTATGGCCTGGTCCTGATGGGTTCTGCTGCTGGCATGCCACCATCGGTGGCACAGAAGTTGCTGGTTTGTAGAGGAGGGGAAGCGAGGGAGGGAGGGAGAACGAGAACGAAAGGAGCCGCAACGCCATGCAAACGCAGCCAGAAACGCCCTCGGCCACCACACCATCGGACGTGTTGCTCGATTTCTTGCTCAATCCCGCATCGTATCCGCACCACCCGGACCGCGTCCGGCTGGTTCAGACCCACATGTCCCTGGTCCTGCTGGTTTCTCCCTATGCCTACAAGGTGAAAAAGCCGGTCAATCTGGGGTTTGCAGATTTCAGTACGCTGGAGAAACGCCACTACTACGCCGAGCGGGAGATAGCGCTCAACCGGCGTTTGTGTGCTGAAACCTACCTGGACGTGGTGCCCATCTCCTGGCGCTCCGGGCATCTGGTGTTTGGGGAGGGAGAAGAAACCATCGAATATGCCGTCAGGATGCGCGAACTCAACGAGCAATACTTTCTCCTGCGGCTCCTGGAGCGCAACGAGGTTGGCCCCAGGGAGATGCACCAGATTGCCCGGAAGCTGGCCGATTTCTATTCCCAGCAGACCCCCACGGAGGAGATTGCCCGGTGGGGGAGGGTAGAAAATCTTCGTATCAGCACCGACGAAAACTTTGCCCAGACGGAAGAAGGCATCGGGAAGGTTCTGACCCGACCGGCCTTTGAGGCTATCCGCGCCTATACCAACGGCTTCTACCGCCACCACCAGCAGCGCTTCGAGCAACGGATACGGGAAAACCGTATCCTGGACTGTCATGGCGACCTGCACCTCGACCACATTCACTGCGGGCCGCGAGGCATCTGTATCTACGACTGCATCGAGTTTAATGACCGGCTGCGCTCGATTGATGTTGCCAACGATGTGGCATTTCTGGCGATGGACCTGGACTATGCCGGGCACGCAGACCTGGCCCGGTCGTTTATCAGCCAGACCGCCTACCTGCTCAAAGACTCCGGTCTGTTCCACCTGATAGACTTCTACCAGTGCTATCGCGCCTATGTCCGCGGAAAGGTGGAGATGATGCGCAGCAACGCGCCCCAGGTTGCCGAGGCAGACCGCCAGCAGAGCTACGACCAGTCTCGGCGATACTTTCGGTTGGCGCTCAACTATGCGGTGGCCGGGTCAGGTCCCGCGGTCCTGGTGGTCATGGGGCGCATTGGGAGCGGCAAGAGCACCCTGGCGCACGAACTGGCCCGCGAACTGGGGTGGGAGGTCTATTCGTCGGATGTGGTGCGCAAGGAGATGGCCGGCCTTCCGATTGATGCAAGCGTTCCGGACGAGGTGCGCGAGCAACTCTACCACCCTGCCGCAAAGGAACAGGTCTATGCCGCGCTGATCCAGCGGGCTATCCAGCAGGTCCGCGCAGGGAAACGGGTCATACTCGATGCGACCTTCGGCCAGAAAGCCGACCGAAGGCGGGTGCGGGAACAGCTTGAACAGGCCGGAGCAAGCGGTTCGTTCCTTGAGGTTCAGGCTCCAGAGACGACTATCAGGCAGCGGCTCGCCCACCGCGAACCAGGCACCGCCTACGGCTCCGATGCCCGTCTCGAAGATTTTGACCGGCTCTCCCACGCCTATGAACCACCAGCAGAAATCCATCCATTATACCTTCAGGCCGTGACCACCGAGCAACCCCTCGATGAGGCGGTCATGATGGCCCTGATCGGCATGGCGCACCAGCAGATCCTCCGGCCTTCCGGGGGGCCTCCCGTAACGAGCGACGGGTATTCATACCCCGACTAACAGGAAACGAACCCCGATAAACCCCAGAGAAACCGCCAGCGCTCGCATAATCCAGGCTCCGTGAAGGTAGCTCGACAGGTGGGCGCCCACCTGCGCTCCGAAAAAGACCCCCACAGACAATGCCACAACTGGAGGCAGAGCGGTAAGCAACGTTCCCGTTGCCAGGTGGACTCCAGTGGCGCTCACGGCCTTGGCTGCCAGCACGAATTCCGATGTTGCCACTGCTGCATGCACGGGGAAGAACAGGCCATGTACCATCAGCGGAACCTGAAAGATCCCCCCCCGATACCGAGCATACTGGAAACCCACCCGATCAGGAAGCTGACTGCAATGGCCGCACGAAACCGCCGCGAACTCAGGTCATGGTCATTGAGGCGAGACCCCTGAGCAGGCCCCGCGAGGGCAGGCGGCGCATGGTCGTCGGAGGAGCGGGAGCGCCCGGTGGGGCGAAAAAAGAGCACGAAAGCAGAAATGATCAGAACCACCCCGAACATGATATCGAAGGCCGGGCGAGGAAGCAGGGCCGTGCTCCCGGCACCGAGCATTGCGCCCGGAATGCTCGCGCAGGCCAGAAAGAGACCCGCCCGGTAGTCAATGCGCTTCAGGCGCGAATACGCCAGCATCCCGGACAACGCATTGACCGACACCACCGCCAGGGAAATGCTGGTGATGACTTCAGGAGGCTGCTCCGGGTATGCCCACAGGAGCAGCGGAACCAGGATAAACCCTCCCCCGGCCCCTATCAGGGTGCCATAGGCCCCGATGAAGAGGCTTAGCACCATCAACCAGAGCATGTCATCTGCCATAAGACCGGCTCCTTGCCCGAACACCACGCATGGACTGAATTCCCACGCTACTCCGTGATATCCTCCAGCACGGCCCGCAACCCCTCCCGAACTCCGACCTGCGCCCGAAACCCTGCCAGTGAGGCAAAGCGCGATACATCGGCCCGCGAATGCCGCACCTCGCCGGGCCGGGCCGGGGCGAAGTGGGGATGTACCGGTGTTCCTATCAGTTCACTGAGTATCCGCGCCAGTTCCAGCACGCTCACAGCCTCGCCGCGCCCGACGTTGAACACCGCGCCCGCAAGACCTGCCGCGGTTGCCGCCGTCCACAACGCCCGCACGACATCCCCCACAAAGATGAAATCCCGCGTCTGCAAGCCATCGCCAAAAATCGCAGGTTGCTGCCCGGCCCGCAGCGCCGCAACAAACTTCGGAATCACCGCGGCATAGGGCGAGGCGGGGTCCTGGCGCGGGCCGTAGATATTGAACCCCCGCAGAGCCACCACCTCCAGGCCGTACAAGTGCGTATACATCGTCCCATAGTGTTCCGCAGCCAGTTTCGTTGCTGCATAGGGAGAAGGCGGCGCGGGCATCGTGTCTTCCCCCACCGGCAACCGCTCCGTGTCGCCATACACTGCGCTGGACGACATCTGCACCACCCGGCGCACCCGCGCAGCGCGGGCCGCTTCCAGCACGTGCAGACTGCCGGTCGCGTTCACCGCATGCGCCCGTAGGGGATGCTCGGTTGATTCCTGCACCGACACCAGCGCCGCCAGATGAAACACCAGGTCTACCCCATCGGTTGCCGCCCGAACCGTCGCCAGGTCGCAGATATCTCCCTCGACTGGCCGGACCTGAGCCTGTGCCGGGCCGAGGTTCTCCCACCGCCCCGTGCTCAGATTGTCCAGCACCCGCACCTCGTGCCCCTGCCCTACGAGCCACTGCACCAGGTGCGACCCGATAAACCCCGCTCCGCCCGTCACGAGAATATGCATCGTCCTCTGTTGCCTCCTGAAGCGTGCTCGTGAAGTCCCACCGTCATTGGGGCCGTTTTTCGGCCCCCCCCGCTTGAGCCTGATGGACCAGCAGCGTTCGCTGCACCTCGCGCATAAACCAGTCGCTGCCATGATGCTTGCCGGTAATCAGACGAACGCCGCGGTCATAGGTCAGATAGTTGTAGGCCCAATTGATAAGCACAACCATTCGATTACGGAATCCAACCAGACTCATCAAGTGAATAAACAACCAGACCACCCAGGCGACAAAGCCACTCAGGTGGACGCCAAAGGCATCCACTACCGCCGCCCGCCGACCAATGGTTGCCATCTTCCCCTTGTCAAAGTAGCGGAAGGGTTTCATCGGCTTGAAACGCATCTGCGCCATGATATTGTGGGCGGCACACTTGCCTTGCTGGATAGCGACGGTGGCGACCATCGGGTATGGTTGGGAAGACTTGCCCCTCCGCAAATGGGCCATATCACCGATGACCAGGACTTCGGGACGACCTGGCAGGGTAAGGGTCGGCTCAACCGGAATACGGAACCCACGTTCGAGCTTCAGTCCCAGCACTTCTGCCAGGTGGGCAGCTCGCACGCCTGCGGCCCACACCACCGTTTTGGAGGCAATCTGGGTTCCATCTTTGAAGGTGACAATGCCGTCATCCACCGCTGCTACCGCCGTATTCAGCCTGACTTCCACCCCCATTTTTTCCAACTGACGCTGGGCATGGTATTGGAGCGAGGGAGAAAAGGTGCCGAGCAGGGACGGCGCAGCTTCGACCAGTAAGACCCGTGCTTCCGTCACATCCAACATCGGGTAATCTTTGTGCAGCACATGCCGTATCAGCTCGGCAAAGGCTCCGGCCAGTTCAACCCCGGTCGGCCCACCGCCGACAATCACAAACGTGAGCATGCGCGAGCGATGCATCGGGTTGTTCTCGCGGACGGCATATTCAAATGATGTGAGCACGTGGTTGCGGAGAGATTCGGCGTCGTCAATATCCTTGAGGCTAAAGGTGTTGGCAGCAAGGATGTCGTTGCCAAAGTAGTTGTTGGTACTTCCTGCGGCCAGGATCAGGTAGTCATATGATACGGGGGTCGTATCAGTGAGGACCAGTTTGCGTTCGAAGTCAATTGCACATACCTCCGCCATATGAAAGCTCACACAGCGGTATTTATGCAAAATCGCCCGTACCGGATAGGCAATGGACTCCGGTTCCAACCCCGATGTCGCGACTTCGTAGATGAGCGGCCAGAAGCCATGATAGTTTCTGCGGTCCAGCACCAGCACATCCACTTCGTGTTTGCCCAGTTTTCGTGCGGCGCTCAACCCGCCAAAACCAGCCCCGACAATCAAGACGCGTGGACGTGGACGGACCTTTGCCGGGAGATTGGTTGGCATCGTAAACGGAGCAGGCACCGCAAGGTAATTGCCCCCTTTGCCTTCCTGGATCTCCGTCTTCGGCAACACCTCGCTGTTTCCGGTGCATACCCTTACCTCATCACCATCAAGTCGGTCGGTTCGCTGCTCTCTCTCCATAAATAACCTCCTCGGAAAATATCTCACAGATATTTTTGTCATCTTACGCACGTCAGTAACATACGATACTATGTCACCCCCTTGCCCGAAGCATGCTTCAAGAGAGAACCGAATAGAAAGCCCCGATAAGCCTGACCGATGCTACATTCAGCACCAGCAGGCCGCCTACCAGCAACCAGAGCGCCACCGGGCGAACTCGGCGCGGCCAGGCCATCCCCCACCCCCCGACGATTGCCAGCACCGTAGGAATGACCGACGGGAAGGTATACCGCACCACCGGGTAGACAAACCCCTCGCCAATTTTCGGCAGCACGCGGGTTGCCGTTATTCCCCACACCAGCACACAGGCCACGACCAGCACGAACAGCGCGGGCCACAACCCACGGGGCCGCGCCACGGAGCGCGTCCGGGCCAACCAGAAGCCCCCCCCGACCAGCGCCATCGCCACAACGCCCCGGAACAGAACCACCCAGACCGGGTTGGTGAGCCGGATGTGCCCCCAGGCCAACCCCGTCACCAGCCCATCCAGCGGCAACCAACCGGTGTAGATCGCCAGAATAGACGCACTCCGCCGCACATCGCACAGGGATGCGAGCAGCAGCGCAGGCGTGCGTCCCCACCCGCTCCCTACCAGCCTCGAAAGGGTGTGCTGCACCCACGGACGCAACCGCGGCCATGCCTGCTCAGCACTGCCGTTCCGCACCAGGTTGACAAAACGTCGCCCCCCCCATACCCCGGCCTGTCCCGATGCGTCGTCAAAAACGGGAGCGACATCCGTGGGAAACTTCCCGACAGCCAGCACCGCGCCATCGAGGAAGACGCGGAGTGGCGGCTCGCCCTTTGCCGGCGGAGCGACCGGCAGGGCATATTCCAGGGACTCCCTCCCCGCCGGCACCGCCAGGACCCAGGCCACAAAGTGGGGCGTCGTCGTCCCATCCACGGGACGCGTCTCCACCTGGTAAGATTCCCCCGCCCTGGTGCTGTAGGCCACCCCCGGCGACCACACCGACGCGGGACGACTGGTCCAGAGCCATCCCCCCACCGTCACCACCTGCCCGGCCACCTGCCCGACCTGTTCTGGCAGCAGCGGGTTGCTCAAGCGCCGTTGGAACATTTTTGCGGGGCCCGGCCCGGCTTCCAGCATTATCGCGTGGGACCCGACCGGCGCATCCGGGTAGACCACCCGCGTGGGGGTATCCTGCTGTTCCGCGCCATAGACGCGGTACCAGAAGGCCGCATCTCCCCACCCGACCCCGGCCAGCACCCCGACGACCCCCACCCCGAAC
>JAAUSY010000205.1 GCA_012032475.1 Chloroflexaceae bacterium | reverse complement strand
GACGGGTGCGGGCGTCACTGCGCGAGCAGGGGCAGGCGGCGGGACCGCTCAGCGCCGACGGGCACCGCCGTGAACGGCTCCACCTCGCCGACCGTCTCACCTTCGACGCCTGGGAGCGGGGCGTCTCCAGGGAGGAGCAGGCGCTCCTGGCGGACCTGGCAATAGCCCTTGCACCCGACCACGCTGACAGCTACGCCATCCACGGCTGGCTGGCCGAGCAGCGCGGCGACCTCCCCGCAGCGCAGCGCTGGTACGCACAGGGGGTGGCGGCGGGGGAGCGCTTCCTCGGTGCGGCGAGCTTCGCGCAGGCCATCCGTGGCGAACGGCGCTTCTGGGGATGGGTCGAGACCCGTCCGTATATGCGGGCGCGGGCGTCGCTCGCCCTGGTGCTCTGGAAGCAGGGGCTTCTGCACGAGGCAATCCCCCACTACCAGGCGCTCCTGGACCTGAACTTCCGCGACAACCAGGGCAACCGCTACCTCCTGGCCTCGCTGCTGCTCGAAGCGGGAGACGATGAGGCGTTCGAGCGCTTGCCGCAGCAGTGGTGGCGGCTCAATGCAGGAGCCGATGAGGGGGACGACTGCCCCCTGCCCACGGGGGCAGACCTGGACGAGGCGCTGGAAGGGGAGATGGCGGAATCGCGATGACCTTTCCTGGCTCGATTTCCTCAACCGGCAGGAGTATCTGCATCTGCTCAGCACGGCTCCCGGCTCACTTGACCTGGTGCCGTGGGATGCAGACAAGCGCCGTGGTTCGTACATTGACCTGAATGGCGTGCGTATCTTTGGGGTACAATATCTGGGCGCATCCTTGCCAAAATTCTTTGCCACCATCACTGACCAGGTTGCCGATAGCGAGTCTGCTGGCATCGACCATACCATCTTTCTGCTGCACGCCGGTCTGGAAGGCGAAGTCCCTGGTGCCGTTGATACGCTCACCCACAACCAGATCGCACCGCTGCGGGGCAGCGTCGATTATCTGGCGCTAGGGCATGTGCATAAAAACTACGAGCACGATGGCTGGATTTACAACCCCGGCGCGCTGGAGGCATGCGGGATCGAGGAAGGCCCGTGGAAACGTGGGTTCTACCATGTCCAGATTGACACGATGCACAACCCGAAGCATCAGGCGCACCTGATTGAGAACACGCGCCGCCCATTCTATCGTCTGGCCTTCGGGGTCGATAGCACTACCTGCCCGCATGACCTGTATGATCGGCTACCGCCCTATCTCGCGGAGCAGGCCCCGGCTCAGAACAACAGCAAGAAGCCGGTCGTGGAATTGCGGCTGCACGGGGTCTTGCCATTCGACCACGCTGACCTGGATCTGGAGCATGTCCGTACGTTAGTTGAGCAGGCATATCAACCGCTGCACGTGCGCATCAAGAACGATACCCGTGCAACCGAGTTTGCCGTTCAGGTCACGCAGGATGTATCGCACGAGGAGTTGGAGCGCAACGTATTACGTGACCTCATCGAACGAGATACACGCTACCGCCCGGAGGCTGAACACTGGGCAACCCTGATGATGCAGGTTAAAGAACTGGCGCTGGCCCACAGCACGCCAGAGCAGATTGTCGAGGTGCTATGCTCATTACAAAGCTAGAACTGCGCAACGTCAAGAGCTACCAGGAGCAGACTATCACGTTTGAGCCAGGCATCAATGCTATCTGCGGGCAGAATGGCGCGGGCAAATCAACCATCCTGGAAGCCATCGGGTTTGCACTCTTCGATTACCTCCCCTACAGCCAGGCCGACTTTGTGCGCGAAGGCGAGAAAAGCGGCTCGGTAGCGGTATCGCTGGTGTCGGGGCGCGATGACCGCCCCTACCAGGTTATACGCCGCTGCGGGAAAAGTTCCGGCTACGAGGTTTTTGACCCCGCCCTGGGCGCGATACTGGCGCAGAACAAGGCAGACGTTATGGACTGGCTGCACGAGCACCTCAAATTGGACGAGAGCGATAGCCTCTCCGAACTGTTCCTCACTTGAGAAAGAAATCTCCCAGGTGACGCAGGCACTCCAGCCATACTGGTTTTTAACACCAGGCTGGACACCTCGCTTGCGGCTGCAAAAGAAACCCGCGATACCACGAGCGAAGCCTACCAGCAGTACCTCATACCAATGTGCATTATGGCGTAGCGTATTCCACCACCGTTCAGCCCGTTCTGTAGCCACCCTCGTACTCCACATCAAAACGCAAATTGGTATCAGCCACCGCAGTGCCGCGCAGCGCCTCGAAGAACACCAGGCGCAGGCCGCCGCGCTTGCGGAGCAGCTTGCCGCACTTCAGCAGCAGCACCAGCAAAAGGAGGCGCAGGTGCGCGAGACGGAAGCCACCTACAGCGAAGAAACCTGTATCCGCCTGGAAGCCGAGTGCAGCCACCTGAGCAGCGAGCAGACGACCCTCAACGAACGGCTGCGCCTTCAGCGTGAACACCTGGCCAGTGCCGAAGCGGAGATAACCACACTACGCGACACCCAGGCAACGCTGGGGCAGGCCCGCGCCGAGCAGGCCGAACAAGAAGCCCTGGAGCAGCGGGTGGGCTTTGTGCGTTCCACGCTGCGCGAGGCTGGCCCCTACATCACTCGTGTGCGCGTGCAGATTATCTCGCGGGAGGCCAACCTCATCTTTGGGGAGATTCTGAATAACTATGCGCTGCGGTTGGCGTGGCACGAAGATTACGAGATTGCTATCGAGAGCCAGGGACGTCAGCGCACGTTTCGCCAGCTTTCGGGCGGCGAGCAGATGTCGGCTGCACTGGCCGTGCGACTGGCGCTGCTCAAGCAGATGACCGGCATTGATGTGGCGTTCTTCGATGAGCCGACATCCAACATGGACGGCGAGCGCCGCGATAATCTGGCCGACCAGATGATGAACATTCGCGGCTTTTCGCAACTGTTTGTGATTAGCCACGACGATACCTTTGAACGGTCAACCCAGAACATCATCCGCATCACTAAGGACAACGGAGTGAGCCAGAGGGAACGAGTCTAGCACCAGGAGGGCGTGATGTTTAGCCCGGAAAAAGCGCACGCAGCACTCTGCGCCAAACGCGACCGCTTTGTCGGCTTTCAGGATCAGGCGCGACAAGCCAGCGAGCAGTATCGCACCGCCTTCGCTGCGCTCGCCGAGCAATCCAGAGCCGAGATTAATGCTGTCCTGGCAGCCAGCAGGACGGCCTATCCTGGGGCATACCCGACCAGCGAACACGATACCTATGCCGAGTTGTCGGTGCCATTCCGACAGTCCTGGCAGAACCACGAGGAAGCACGCGCTTGGGCAATGGGTGTCCTGACGGGTGTTCCCACATTCGCTGCAGATGGCTCGCAAATTCAGGCACAGCGTGACTTTTCGGTGCCAGTGGCCGTAGTGCAGGTCGGCTGGTTCGAAAACCCGCACGACGACACACGGCCATATACCAAGAGCGTGCAGGTCGAGGTGCTGTCCCCCGACGAATTCGACGAGGCAGACGCGGGCGAGGGCGGCTTCCCGTCCACCGAGGTCAATGTGCGCCGCTTCACGATGGAAGTCGAGAAGCTGATCGAATATATGCAGGCACAGCGTGATGCCCCGGTCAAGCCGCTCTGCTTCCTGGATGGCTCACTGGTGCTTTCGTTTGCTGCTCAGAACAAGATGCCAGCGTCACTCTCACAGCGATATATCGCTACCATCTGTCGTCTGCTGGTGGTTTCCGAAACCTGTCAGATACCAGTGATTGGCTACATCGACCGCTCATATGCCAAAGACGTGCTCTCGATGGTCGCAGCGGCGCGAGGCATGGCGATACCAACGAATATTAGTGATGCCACCTTGCTACGCCTGGAGTCCTGGGGCGATCGCTCACACGCCTATATATCTGTGCGCGTGATGATGGTGTGTTGCGCCAGTACAAAGACCCGAATAGCACGCGTGACCTGATACCAATGTGCGTTTTGGGATAGAGTGTAAGGATGGCTTACAGAGGAAGCTAAACCGAGGGAGATGACGCTACGCCATAACGCACCTTGGTATTACGTTCAGCAATTTGCCCGATGGCTCGCAGCGTGGGACGGTCAATGATGCTGACCTTGTCACCCAGTTCAAAGGCTTCACAATACTTGTCCCAGAGCGAGGGGGGAAACGTCTGGTCATAGATGGAAAGCAAGTTGATATAGAACCCATCATCGCGTAGACGATCCAGAATATCACACCCCTGCTCGCGGATACGGCTTTCAGTAGTGTCGTCTGCGCTGATCAACACGCCGAGAGGAGCCTGGCTGCTGTTGAGTGCCCAGACAAATTCGCGCAAGTCCTGGATGGTTTGACGCACTGATTCTCGTCGCCCTACAAATGCTTGAAATTCATCGGGAAATATGATCAGACCGCTATATCCCGCTTGCTCAACCAGCGGCACCAGTTCCTGGAAAAATGCCAGTAGTGAGTGTGCCGTCAGTTGGAAGCGATATTCGCCCCGCTCTTGTTGTTGTTGCAGCATGCTCAATGCCGCCCGTTCTGATATGCCGTGGCTTTCGGCATAGTGGCGGGCGCACTCTTCCAGGTTGGTGGCATGATGACGATGATAGAGTGCATCGAGATCTGTGAGCAGGCCAGGGGCATGCTGCAAGAAGCGATAGCGTGCCCAGGCATAGGCTGAACGAAGAATATCGAGCAACGATGAGCAGTAGAATGCTGGTACAGCGAGTAACCCTTGTGTCTGGCAGCGGTGCCAGAGGAAGACCAGGGTGCTGGTTTTGCCATAGCCATAGGGAGCTATGAGCATCCCCTTGATGGTTTTTTTGTTCTTTACCTGTTTTGCAAGACGGTCGGCTACATCTTCTATTGCCCCCATTGGAATGAATGTGTAGGCGTGTCGGGAATAATCATCGTCTACCTGTTGTTCTATCACATCGTGAACAAGTTCGAGTACCTCGTGAATACCCGATTTACTGTTTCCCAATGGCCTTTCTGGGTTGTTCACGATACAAAGGAGACGGCCCTGCATTCCTTCAGGGCATAGCTTTTTCCGGCCAGGAAACAAATTGATGCACCACCTGCTCCGACTGCCTGGAGATATCCGTGAAAACATCTGCTGTGCTCGTATCAGCCGGTACATAGACATACAACATCAGTGCTCCAGCGCTGGTCATTGCTGCACAAGAAGTGGAAAAATAGGACAACGCTCCCCATAGAGGCGAATTTGTCACGATGGTCTCGTTATTCACCACCGGGTCACGCTCAATATCTTCATAGAGCTTGAACCAGTACCGCCGAAACAGCGGCCACTTTCGTAGCTCTGTTATGAGGGACTGGAAGTACGGCTCGGTCCGATAGCGCAAACTCAAGGTGCGAAAAATCATGATGTTTTGATAGGCAAATGTATGCCAGTGCGGCATATACTCGCGCTGGTCAAATTCTGGCGCGAAGACGAATCGCATCATGTTCGCTGCAACAATGGGATGATCAGTGGTCTGTCGGAGATGATCCGGGGTCAGACCAAGCAGGTTCAGCACCACCTGGTTGCAGGCAAGAATGTCGCAATAATGGTCAATCAGGTAGGCAGGCAACGCGGTGTGCTCGACCCGCCGGACGAGTTCGCGCAGCGCCACCTGCGGGTCGTTGCTTTCCCGGTAAATCGTTTCCGGCTGGTCAAACGCATGGGCGGCCAGGAAAAACTCTTTGCGTTCCTCATTTGTCAGGCGAAATGCGTTGGCTAAGCTGAGCAGCATCTCGGCTCCGAGATAGGCCCGTCTGCCGCGCTCGATGTTGCCAAGCACATCAATGTCAAGGCTCGCTTCCTGGGACAGTTGCTCCTGAGTCCACTGTTTTCCTGCATCGTCGGTCTGTTCTCGGCGTAGGGCAGCAACCAGCTGCCCAAAATCTTTGCGGTTCATATAGTCAGTAAGAGACAATAGTTCATCATTTCGGTACGTAGTATTATGATAGCAAAAAACGGTAAAAATTTCAAGATTTACCCATTGCTTTTTGTGACGTTTCTTGCTATTATTGCAAATAAGAGGAGGTTCCAATTTTGGTGATCCCGGTTATTCCCGGTGGGTCATCCGGAAAGGTGTGGATGACCCGGTAGTTGTTGTATGCCATTTCTTACCGTCAAAAAGGAGAAAACCCATGAAACGCCATACCAATGAGGTTGAGCTGACGAACGCAGTACGGTCTGCGTCCACCCACCGCCCGATACGCATCTCTGGTGCCTGGCTGCCCACGCCCGGCAATGTCATCTTTACGCTTTTCGTTATCCTCGTGCTGCTAGGGGTGCAGAACGTCCGCGCCTTCCCTCTGGGCGCTCCCTCCGCCGCCGACGCCCTGCCCTCGCGGGGCATGATTTCCTACCAGGGTCAGTTGACCGACACCAACAACCAGCCCATTAACGGCTCCCGTCGCATGCGCTTTGCGCTCTACCCCAGTGCCGACGCTGAGCAACCTCTCTGGGAAGAGGATTGGTCGGACGCCCAGGCTGTCCAGGTGGTTGATGGACAGTTCCATGTGCTGCTTGGGAGCCAGAACCCCATCACCCCGGAGTCGGTTGCAGGGGCCGACACGCTGTTCCTGGGGGTGCAGGTGGGGTTGGACGAGGAGATGCAGCCGCGCTTGCAACTGGGTGGTTCCCCCGTTGCTATCCAGGCATCGCAGGCGCTCACCGTGCCGGATGGGAGCATTGGGACCGCACAGATTGCTGATGGCGCGGTGACAAGCGATAAAACAACTATCAAAACCTATCACGCAGAAGATAATAGCGTGGTGATGGTGCAAGGCTCGGGTGCAAAAAGTCTCAGTGAATTTCGGTTTAGTAATGTTCCTGCTGGTGATGTTTTTGTAACCCTGACCATGATAGGGTAGTCCCCAAACGGTAGTGATTCGCACTATGCCAGGGATGCATTATAGTGATGGATGAAATACCAAATCGCGCCGATATGATTCTCGACCTTCTTCGAGAACGACAACGCCTTGCGCACCAGGCG
>JAAUSY010000041.1 GCA_012032475.1 Chloroflexaceae bacterium | reverse complement strand
CCGGCTGAGGCTGAAGCCACCCCGACCCCGGCTGAGGCTGAAGCCACCCCGACCCCGGCTGAGGCCGAGGCCACGCCAACGCCATCAGCGTAGGACACCGGGTTTCGGTGAAGCGCGAGGCTTGCACACGACCTTCATTTCAGGAGGCAGTGCAAGTCTCGTCGCTTCTGGCTATTGCGTTTTCCCACATTCCAGGGTATGCTTCCTCTATGTATGGTAGAGTAGACGATAGCGGCTGAAACCCGGTGCATCAACACAGAGCCAATCCCACCCGACCGATAGCGCTGCTCTCACGCCTGGCCCTGACCCTGAACATGAGCCTGGGGTTGGGCTACGTGGGGTTGTGGGTCATGCTTGCCCTGCAAGGACAGTTCTGGCGGGCCGACTTCAGTTCGTACTACGCCGGCTGGTCCATCGTGCGCGACGGGCAGGGCAACCGCCTCTATGACCTGGACCTCCAGGCGCACTACCAGCGGCAGATACTCGAAGAGGGCGGGTTTCAGGGCGGGGTGCTGCCCTACCTCAACCCACCCTACGTTGCCCTTCCCTTTGTGCCCCTGACCTGGCTTCCCCGTCCGGTCGCCTTCCTGGTGTGGACCGGCGGTCAGGTGGCGCTGCTTGCCTGGCTCCTCCGTCTGCTCCACACCTTTGCCCGCTCCTGGAGCAGGGACGAGCGCTGGCTCATGCTGAGCAGCGTGGTCGCCTTCCCACCCCTGTTTGTTACTGGCCTGCTTGGCACCTTCTCGCTCCTGATTCTCGTGTGCGTCGTGCAGTGGTACCTTGCGCTCAAGAACCACCGCGAAGTGCGGGCCGGGCTGTGGTTCACCCTCGGCACCGTCAAGCCACAGCTCTTGCTGATGCCCGGCGTGATGCTCCTGGGGGCGCGGCGCTGGCGAACGCTCGGTGCCGCACTCCTGGCTGGGAGCGTCCTGGTCGTCATCTCAGGCATCCTGGTGGGGTGGCAAAGCTGGCCTGGCTTCGTCCACCTCATCCGAATGGTCAACGACATCTACGGTGACATCGGGATTGTGCCAACCGTGATGTACAACCTCAAGGGGACGCTCGCCCTGATGCTGGGGAACGAGCGGGGAGCACTCATCAATCAAATCAGTACAGGCGTCCTGGCGCTCGTCAGTGTGGCTATCCTGGTGCTCTGGCGCGGCCCGTGGCAGCCCGACCCACCCCGCTTCGACCTGTACCTGGCCCTGACGCTCCTGGCGGGGCTGCTCTTCCTGCCCCACCTCAACCCCCACGACGGGTTGCTGCTGGTGGCTCCCGCGGTGCTCTTCTACCACTACCTGCGCCAGCACCTCAGGCCGCGTGGGTGGTATGCCGCCTTTGCCCTGAGCTGCCCCTGGCTCTTCCTGGTGGGCGAATTCACCGTGGGCGGAAACCTGGGCATCCGGATACCCGTCATCGCCATGGGGGTGTTGCTGGGGTGGATGGCAAAAGAGGTCCTGCGCAAAACCAGGAACCAGCTACCAGCAGCGGCAGAGAGAGAGGCGGAGAGGGAGGCAGAAGAAGCACCATGAACCAGCGCCTCATCATCTCCGCCGCGGTCGGGGTTTTCATTGCGCTCTTCACCTACGCCCGCCTGGTCTATGGCACCTGCGCGGGAAGCCCCACCTGCGAGGCAGGCGATTTCACCTGGTCTCACCGCGGGGCCCAGCAGCTTCTGGCCGGGCAAAACCCCTACCACGACCCGACCCTGGGGCCGGGAAACCCCTTTCCCCGCAACGACCCGCTCTTCTATCCCCTTCCATCGCTGCTCGTTGCCATGCCCCTGTCCCCCTTCCCGCGGGAGGTGGCCGGTGCCCTCTTTATGGGGGTTTCGTGCGGATTGCTGGCCTACGGCCTGTTCCGCGAGGGCTTCAGCCGCGCCGCGCTCTTCCTCAGCGCCCCGTTCTGGTTCTCGGTCGTCGCCGTCCAGTGGTCGCCCCTCATCGTCGCCAGCGCCCTGATACCGGCGCTGCTGCCACTGACCATGGTCAAGCCCAACATTGGTCTGCCCGTCTTCCTGACCTACCCAACCTGGCGAGCCGCGGTGGCCTCAGTTGCTATCCTGCTGATCAGCCTGCTGGTGCTCCCCACCTGGCCGCTCGACTGGCTCAACAACGCCGGAGGACACACGGTCTTTCAGCCGCTTCGCGTCTTCCCGGTGGGGTGGCTGCTGCTGCTGGCCGCTCTGCGCTGGCGGACCCCGGAGGCCCGGTTGCTGCTGCTGCTGGCGCTCGTCCCGCAGCGTCCCATCTACGACCAACTCCCCATCTGGCTCATCTGCCAACCCGGCAACTCCAGGGCAGTGCTCATCCTCTCGGCCCTGAGCTGGCTCGCCATCTTTGGCTGGTTGCTGGTTCCTGCCCTCAATGTCGCCTGGATCGTCGTGGGCACGTACCTCCCGGCCCTGGCTATCCTGCTCCTGAACCCTGCATCGAACTGCGAGGAACGATGAAACGACCCTATATGATATGGACCTGGACATGAACCGTTCGACCTTTCCCCGCATGGCAACCGCCATTGGCGCAATGCTCATCATCATTGGTATCATCCTGGTAGCGAAGCGGCTCCTCAACGCGCTGATAGTCAGCACCGACTTCGCCCAGGATTATGTCGCCGCAATGGCGCTCCGTTCTGGGACCTCCATCTACCAGCGCTTCACCGAAACCGAACTGCGAAGCCTCATGTCAGGATCGGAGCGGCTGGTCCATGTCCGCCAGGAACTCCAGAACTTCCACCCCCCCTTCAATGCGCTGCTGGTGCTCCCCCTGACCCTCTTTCCCTACGACATCGCCGCGCTCCTCTGGGCCATCCTCTCTATCATCCTCTATTTCTGGGTGTGGTGGTTTATCGGGCGCGAACTCGCCATCACGCTACCCCGCCACTGGCTCGTGCTCCTCACCGGGCTTGCCTTGTGCTGGTACCCCTTTCAGGCGCACCTGGCGCTCGGTCAACTTTCGCTCCTGCTCACCGCCTGGGTGGTCGGGAGCTGGTCTATGCTCCGGCAGCGGCGCGATGTCCCGGCGGGAATCCTCATCAGTCTGGCCTGTCTGATGAAGCTCTTTCCGGGGTTGCTCCTGGTCTACCTGCTGGTGCGGCGGCGGTGGCGGGCTATCGGCTCAGCCGTGGTGAGTGGGGGGGGACTGTTCCTGCTCATCCTGGTGACCGTCGGCCCGGACGATACCGCTCGCTACCTCACCTCCATCATTCCGCACGACGCCGAACACTACGGTTCCGTCGTCGGGAACTTCTCGCTCCCGGCGACTATCAAGCGGCTGTTCATCGGGAACTACCTGGTCCGCCCGCTGGTCGAGGCTCCCCCGGTTGCCACCACCCTGGTCATCCTGAGCAGTCTGGCAGGGGTGTCCCTGCTGGCCTGGCAGATAGGGCGGGTTCCGCCAGCGCCAGAGAACGAAACGACCGCTTTTGCCCTGGTCTGTGTCGCGATGCTCCTGCTCTCACCTATCTCCTGGTCTCACGCCCTGCCGCTGCTGGCGCTGCCCGCTGGCCTGCTCCTCCGCGACCTACAGGCATCGCCCCGGCCCACCACGACGGTGCTCTTCCTGCTGGCGCTCTTTCTTATCTCTCTTCCCGATTTCGACGTTGCCTACTGGTTGATGCAGCACTACGCCCCCGAACGCATCCCCTGGTATGCGGCGCTCCTGTTCTTTCCCTCGACCATCGGTCTGGCCCTGTTCTGGTGGGTCGTGAGCCAGCGGTTCCAGTTCCAACCCGAACCCCCGGCGACGGGTGACGGGCGATGAGTGACGAGCCAGACGGGTATGAGAGCAGCTTCCCAGGGCGAAAGGTGCTATACTGCTCATAGGCAACGAGGCCGGAGCCGCAAGCACCGGGAGACCAGGAAGTTCGCATGAAACTCCAACCAGTACTGGATATTCTCGATGAAGGGCTGCGGCTCTATCGGCGGGGATTTGTCGGGTTTCTCCTGATCGTCGCCATCTGGCTCATTCCCATGCTCATTGGCATCGGATTGACGATTGGGACCGCGCAGTTCTGGGAGCCAGCGGTCACGCTCCTGGTGGCTCTGATATGGTTCGTGCTCCTGGCGGTGCTGGCCGTCTACGTAGTCGGTGTGATGAGCCGCGCCACCCTGACCATTCAGCAAGAAGGCCGGGTCAATGTGCGAAGATCCCTGGCGGTTCACCCTTTCCGCCTGGCGGGAATGGGGTGCTACGGCTTTGTCTACTACCTTATCTCCAACCTCTTCATCTCCAGCATCAGCATGATCATCTTCTGCTCGTTCTACCTCCTGACGATTTTGCTCCTCAGCTTGGGCTTTCTCGTGGCCGATATGACCGGCCCGTTCGGAGAGGCCATTGCCATGATGGTCGTGGTAGTCCTCGTTATCTTCGTCATCCTGTTCTACGGGCTGGCGCTGGCGCTGGGTGGCACAACCTACAGCAGTCTGATCTACGGGTTGCAGCCGTTCGTGCAGGAACGCCTGGGGTTTGGCGCGGCCATCGAGCGCAGCATCAACCTGACCTTCTACCGCACCGGGTATACGCTGCTGGCCTTTCTGCTTTCCAGCGTCGTTTTTGCCGTGCTCGCCATCACCGTGACCATCGCCATCGGGGTATTGCTGCCGCTGCCGCTCCTGATGGCCCTTGGTGAGGAGTCGTCCATTGCGCAGGTGGGAAGTGCGCTGGCCTGGCTCGTCGGCCTGATGGTCATCATCCCTCCCATGCCCATCTGGATGGTGCTGCTCTATCAGCGCAACCTGGCCTGCTACCTGGGGACGGACCTGGTCGAGCGCATTGCCGCAGCCGGCCGGGCAGGGGAGGAAGGCGCAAGGTGAGATGGCGAACGGTGGATGATGAACTGGTCAGGAACCGGCGCGGGGGACCGGCCTCAGAACGGCGTGGTTTCCCAAAAAGGGAAGCGTCATGCTGAACGATGCGCCGTCTGCTGGTAGTCGCATCGTCTCGTTCAACATGACCGTTCAGAAGGATGGAAAAGAGAATTGGTATGAATCAGGAATTGGCCTTTATTCCTGTGCCAGTACTATAGCACACCGGGTTCTCTATGTCAAGGTTTTTCTGGACAAATTTCTCCGTACAGGGTATGCTGGATACGGTATCCGGAAACCGGAGCGGTGGTATCTACCAGACAACCAGACCAGAGCCGAATTGGAGGAAATGACCATGACTTCGACGACTTCGACGACTTCGACAACCTCGACTTCATCCCCCTACCCACTTGCGGGGAAGCGCATTCTGCTGGCCGATAACGAGGATTTTGTCCGGCGCGGCTATGCGGCCATCTTGCAAGAAGATGCCCGGCTGGTCGTGGAGGTGTGTGCCAGCGGGCACGAACTGCGCCAGATCCTCGACGCACGCGCCACAGACTTCGATGCAATCATTGTGGACCGCAAAGACATGGGCGAACACTTCGAGCAGCATATCCCCGAACTCGCCAGCGCCTTCCCGGAGCTGCCCTTCATCATCCTCTCGTCGGACGACATGCTTGCCTGGCAGTTTCTCAAACACTCGAATGTCAAAGGATACGTGCTCAAGATAGACGGGGCCGACGCCCTGTGTCAGGTGTTGGAGCAGGTCTTGTTGGACGGGAAGGAAGGCTGCTACAGCCCTTCGGTCCGCACCCGCAACCGTCTCAGCCCGGTCGAACTCCAGGTCTTGAAGCTCATTGCCGAAGGGCTGACCGACGAAGGCATTGCCGAACGACTCGGTATCAGCAAGTCCACCGTCGAAACCTACTGGCGGCGCGGCCAGGCCAAGCTCCACGCCCAGAACCGCGCCAACGCCGTGGCAATTGCCGTGCGCGAAGGGCTTATCCGATGAACGGCCAGTCATCCAGGCTCCCCCGATACCTGTACGGCATCTTTGCCGTCTGTGTGGCGAGTTTGCTCCTGATTATCGGGAGCTGGTGCATGCCTGGCAACGTCCGGTGAGCGCGGTCTCCGGGATTGCGCCCTATTCGGACATTGTAGATGCCACCAGCGGGCGCTTGCTGCACGCCCCTGGCCCGCGCTACGCTATCGTGAACCTGCGGCCCGACGACCGCATTCTCCAGTATGACGGCAAAACCTGGGAATATGTCCAGCGGTTGAACCTGCACCAACTCAGCGACAAACGCCCCGGTGAAAGCATTGAGCTGCTCATTCTGCGGGGATATCAAGTCCGCTCGGTGCGCATCCCCGTCGCCCAACCCGACCTGTGGGAACGGCTGGTCCTGCTCATGCCGGTGCTCAGCTCGCTGGTGTGCTGGCTCCCCACCACGCTGCTGCTCTGGTCGCTGAGCCGCGAATGGCAGGCCAGCGAAGCAGGCCGTATGCCCCTGGCTGCCTACCAGAAGGGTATTCCGCTCTGGGTGCTCACCTGGCAGGCCGCCTGCATTGCCCAGAGCATGGAAAGCCTCAAATACCCGGTCGCGGTGCTGTGTACCTACGCGCTGCTACCCATCGTCGTCACCCTCGTGGCGCTCACCTCGCTCCCCTACCCGCTTTCCCACCGGGTCTCGCGCCCCCGATGGCTGCCCTGGCTGCTGGTGCCCTTTGCGCTCCTGGCATCAGCCGTCGTGCTCTGGCATGGCGTGCAATCGCCTTTTGACCACCCGGACTGGCGGCGGCAGGTGTGGCTGCTGCGCCCATCCGACGGCCTAGCACTGGTGTTCTTCTTTCCGGTGCTTCTGATGGGAGGAGCCGCCGCCATGAGCGGAATGCTCCTGACCACGATTTCGCCCTCCCTGATCAGCCTCCTGCGCATCCCCGGATGGTACGGCCTGCTGCCGCTGCGCCAGAGCAGCAAGGCCCTGGCGACCCGGATCGAACGCATCTATGGAGCCTGCCCCCCTGGAGTCACCGTCATTGCCCGCTTCCAACTGCTCATTGTCACCGTCTACCTCCTGCTCGACCTCCTGCCGCGCCTGGCAGGGAGCGGCGGCAGCAGCTACAGCGTGCTCTTTGCGGTCATCCCGCTAAGCTATCTCCTGCTCTGGAGCGACCTCCCGATGCAGGAACAGGTGCTTCGCGGTATGAACGTCATGTTCAGCTTCGTGCTGATTATCCAGGTGCCCAACCTGGCCTACCGGCTGATGACGCCGGAGCCTGGCGCGAATGCCGGCGATGTGCTCACCATCCTGTTCGTGGGTGGGGGAACACTCCTGGGGGGGGTAGCACTGGTGGTAGACCACTGGTATCGCCAGCGCTCTTCCTCTGGCTCGCTGCCCCAGGCGATTGACGAACTCTTCAGCCTGCAAACCCAGGAACCCTTCTGGCACCACCTGGTGACCAATGTGGGAAAATTCGTCGGGGTCAAAACGTGGATGTGGATTATCCAGTCGGACCCTGATACCGCACACGTCATTGCCCGGACCCCCCAGGCTCGCCCGGACTGGCTGGAACGGCCTGTGGTCCGGAGCATCCTGGCCGCGCAGATTTCTCAGGTTGCCAGCGTGGTAGTAGACAGCCACGAACTGCCCACCACCCTGATGGTGCTGCCGGTCTACCGCGGTCAGCACACCCATGAAGTCCTGCTGGCGGCCAACCCGCAGCGCACGCGAGACGGTATCCGCCTGCTGGACCCGATCATTGTGGGACGGCTGAGAGATGCCGTGGCAACCCTCCGGTTCGTCGAACAGCAGCGCCAGCTTGCGGCGCACCAGCAACAGCTTGCCGAAGAGCGCCGCCTTCTGGCCGAAGCCTACCGTCAGCTTGAGCGCAAGCAGACCCACCAGGCCCGCACCGCCAGCCTGATTGCCTTTGCCCTGCTGCACCGCGATGTGCTCCAGCGCCTCCCCTACGTGGCCGATGTACTGCGCCGGCTGGCAAAACGGGCGGCTTCCGAGTCGGAGCGCGAGCACTTGCTTGCCCTCGTGGATGAAATCGTTGCCACTGATGGTAAAATACGAGAAATCTTGCAAGACCTGCGGGTGCGCGTGGCCCGCGAACAACTGACCAACACCCTGGAAGATCTGATGACCCGCCTGCAACAGGAGCACCCTGCCATCCGGTTCATCAGCGAAATGGACGCGGACGACCTGCCGCTCAGCGATGTGCAGCGCGACCTGGTCTTTCTCGTCGTGCAGGAGGCGCTGGAAAACGCCATCGAACATGCCACTCCTGCCACCATCCGGCTCACGCTCCGCCAGGAAGCCCGGCACTTCCTGGTGAGCATTTGCGATGACGGGAACGGCTTTATCTACACCCGGCAGCAGGCCAGTTCGACGTCCCTTGGGCTGCTGCTCATGAGTGACATGGCCGAAGCCACCGGCGGAGAACTTGCGGTGATTTCTCGCCCCGGTGCCGGGTGCTGCATCACCCTGACCATTCCGGACCTGGGCCAGGGGTGATGCCCCGGTGACGCGTGACGTGTTACAAGTAAGGAGGTTTGATGCAAGCAACCAGACGCCCTTCCATCACCGACGTGCCCGGCGTCCAGGTCGGCCACGCCCACGACGAGGAGGCCATCACCGGCTGCACCGTGGTCCTCACCGCAGCGGGGGCCGTGTGCGGCGTGGATGTGCGCGGGCCCCCGGCACCCGCGAAACAGACCTGCTCCACCCGGTGGCGAGCATCTCCGAAGTACACAGCGTGCTGCTCTGTGGTGGCAGCGCGTTCGGGGTGGCCGCAGCCACCGGCGCGATGCAGTGGCTCCTTGAACACCACATCGGATACGCTATCCAGGTGACCCGCGTGCCGCTCGTCCCCGCGGCCGTCATTCTAGACCTCGCCATCGGACGGGCAGACCGCTGGCCCGACGCCGCCATGGGCTACCAGGCTTGCGCCGGTGCCCAGGCCGCGATACCCGTCGAAGAAGGGTCGGTGGGTGTCGGGATGGGCGCAACCGTCGGCAAGATACTTGGCATCAAGGCGGCGATGAAGGGCGGGGTCGGCACCTGGAGCGAAACCCTGACAGATGGAACCATCGTCGGGGCCATAGCCGTGTGCAACGCGTTTGGCGATGTGTGGCGCGAAGGGGGCAGCATCCTCGCTGGCGTGCGCGACCTGGAGCGCGGCGGATTTGCGAATGCCACCCACCTGCTGCGCCAGGCAAAGATGCTCCGCGCCCTCAAGCGGTGGCGCAGAGAGCACGACGAAGCGATGGGCAACACCACGCTGGCGGTGGTGGCAACCGACGCCCGGCTCACCAAAACCGAGGCGACGAAGATGGCGCAGATGGCCCAGGACGCCTTGCCGCGCACCATTCGCCCGGTCCACACCCCGTTCGATGGCGACACCGTTTTTGCGCTTTCGACCGGGCGGCGCGAAGCCCCGGCCATGGCGGTTCTGGGGAGCGTTGCCGCCGATGTGCTGGCACGGGCCATTGAGCGCTCGGTCACCGAGGCCACGTCCATGGGAGGCATACCGGCGGCGCGGGACGTGCAGCAGCCGGAAACAAGCCGCGAACAAGCCGCAAGCAGCGAGTGCCGATAAAACCGACGAAACCGACGAAACCGATGAAACCGACGAAATCGCTCTTTGACACACTCAACCCGCAGCAATATGCCGCGGTCACTCAGCCACCCGGCGCGGTGCTGGTGCAGGCCGGCGCAGGCACCGGCAAAACCCGCGTGCTCACCATGCGCATTGCCTACCTCATCGAGCACGAACACGTGGACCCATCCACCATCCTGGCGCTCACCTTCACCAACAAGGCCGCCAAGGAACTGCGCGAACGGCTGCGCGACTTGCTCGGCCAGCGCAGCCGCGGCCTGACCAGCGGAACCTTCCACGCCATCTGCGCCCGCATTCTGCGAGCAGATATCGCTGGTCGCATCGGCAACTACACCGCCGACTTCACCATCTACGCCGAGGATGAGCAGATGCAGGTCGCCGCCGAAGCCCTCGACGCGGCCCTGGAGCGCCCGCCCACGCAAATGGACCCACCCGACCTGCTGCGCCACATCTCCCGCGCCAAGAGCCGCCTGCTCACCCCACGCCTGCTGCTGCGCTTTGGTGGCAATACCCCGCTCTACCGCTTCGTGGCGGGGTGCTACCGGCGCTACCAGCGCACCCTGGAACGCTCCAACGCGCTCGACTTCGATGACCTCATCTTCCTGACCCACCGGCTGCTCACCGAGCACCCCGATATCCTGGAGCAGTATCAGGAACGCTGGCGGCACCTCCTGGTGGACGAATATCAGGACACCGACCGCGCCCAACTCGACCTGCTCAAAGTGCTCTACCGCGCCCGGCCGGGACGGGGACGGGACCAGAGCAAACGCGATCCCTCTTCGTCGTAGGCGACGGGATGCAGTCTATCTACGGCTTCCGCAACGCTGACCACACGATTATTGCCAGCTTCCAGCAGGGCGACTTCCCCGACGCCCAGGTCTGCAACCTGACGACCAACTACCGCAGCCGCCAACCCATTCTCGACGCGGCCTACGCCGTCATTCGCCACAGCACCAGCGTGGTCCCGATGGCGCTGCAATCGGCCTCAGCCACCCGCAACATCGGGTCGTGTGTACGGATGATTGACGATGCCAAAGATGGGCGCGACGAGGCCGAACGCATCGCCCGCTGCATCAGCGAACTGGCCGATGAACGGCGACCGCTGAACGATATCGCCATCCTCTACCGCACCCGCCACATGAGCCGCCCCCTTGAAACCGCCCTGCGCCACGCCCACCTCCCCTACCGCGTGCGCGGCAGCACCGGGTTCTACGACCGCGCCGTGGTGCGCGACATGCTGGCCTACCTGCGGGTCATCGCCAACCCTGCCGACAGCCTGAGCCTGACACGGGCCGCCACCCGCCCGGCGCGCGGTTGGGAGCGCAAGCCCTGGCAACCCTGGCAGCCTTTGCGTCCCACCACGGGCTGTCGCTGCTCGAAACCCTGAGCCACCCCCAGGCTACCGAACAGGTGTCATCCCGCGCAGCGCGGGGGGCCCAATCGCTGGCGGGGCTGATGGCCCGCTGGCACCGGCTGGTCGCACGGGGCTACCCCCCGGTGCACCTCCTGAGCGACGTGCTCGAACAGAGCGGATATCTGGCGGCACTGGCGGAAAAAGTGTCTCCGGAGGAATTTCTCGACGCCCAGGCCCACCTGCAAGAACTGGTGGACGCCGCACAAGAACACGCGACGCTGAGCGGGTTCCTGCAAGAAATTGCCCTGATGACCAGCCTCGACCGCGACAACCCGGAACACCAGGGGGTGGAATTGATGACTATCCACAGCGCCAAGGGGCTGGAATGGCCGGTCGTTTTTGTGGTGGGGTTAGAAGAAGGCACGCTGCCCCACGAACGCAGCCTGGCAACCCGCGAAGGGATAGAAGAGGAACGACGGCTCTGCTATGTGGCAATGACCCGCGCCGGGGAGCAACTCTACCTCTCATGGGCTGCCGGGCGCAACCGCGGCAAGCCAGCACAGCCCTCACGGTTTCTCCGCGAAATAGAAGCCTACGGACATGAACGGCAGAAGTAGCCTGGCCGCTCCTACCCCTCTTCCTCAAGGTCAAGGGCGACCAGTTCTTCCAGCGCTTCTCTGGCAGCCTGAGCACGAGACGGGTTGCTGCTGGTGGTCAGGCGGTGGAGCACCCGCCGAGCATGCGCCCCACCAATCTGCCCCAGAGACCAGGCCACGGCTTGAAACACTTCGAGGTCCTCATCTTCAATCAGGGGAATGAGGGCCGGGAGCAAGCCGCAGCCTTCTTCGCTCAGCTCGCCAGCGGCACGGGCCGCCTCATAGCGCATGGCCGGCGAAGGGTTGCGCAATTCGCGCTCGATGGTGGCGAACCACATCGGGTGCATCGAGCGCCCCATGGCGACCAGTGCGCTCTCACGCATCAGATGATGGGGGTGGGCATAGGCCCGGCCAATCTCCTCCTGAGCTTCTGGCAAATCGCGAAAATAGCCGATGCCCTCCACGGCCCGCCGGCGCACCTCCAGCGGCTCTGCCTGGTCCAGGCAGACACGCAGCAACGCCTGGTACACCAGATGGGCAGCATCGGGCGCAAGGTCGCCCACCTCGGCTCGATAGGCAAAGTGGCTCAGGCCCGCCACCACCGCGGCCCGAACTTCGCTCGACGGGTCATCGAACCGTTCGAGCAGATGGTGCAGGGTCGAAATCCGCTCATCTTCCCACAGGCCATCAATCGCCAGCACCCGCACCGCCACATCAGCATCGCCCAGGAAAAACAAGAACATCTGGTTGAAATCCATATCAACCAGGTCTTCGGCCAGCGTATGAAATGACTGAACAATCTCGCGCCGCCGCGCTGTGGGGATACGCCGCCACGCATCGCGCAGCGCGGCCGTGCTCCGGGCATCAAGCCCCGAAAAGAGCGCAAGCGTCTGAGCAGAAACCTGTTGGGAGGTATTCCCCAGTTCCTTGAGCAGTTCAACCAGTTCCATGGCTGGCATCACCCGTCGTCATACTGGTAGCCCCACCGGCTCGCCAGGTCATCTTCGATGACTTCTTCCTCCTCCTCCGCTTCGACCGGCTCCGGCTCCGGCTGGTAATAGTAGGTATCGGCAGAGGTTTCATCCACCGAAAAGTCGTCGTGGTCTTCCATGAGCGACCGCAGGTAGGGACGCGAAACCGGGCGAAGGATGGTATACGCAGTGTACAGTTCTTCCAGTTCCATCGCATACCTGGGTTCTTCGCGGGTTCCAAGCTGCTCCCCCATCACCTTGAAGACATGCTCAAGCACCACCTCGGCCTTGCGGCGCTCATTCATGGGCAGCGCCTTGAGGTTCTTGGCTCGGCCAAAGCGCGACTGGACCAGAAGCTGGTCTTCATCCACCGCGCAGTAGTAGGTCACGTCGGTGAAGGCGTGCTTGTTCTTCTTCTCGTCCATCGTCAGAATACGGCTCGTCGCGGGGGAAATTTCCTCATACGTCAGCGCAAAGACATTCGGCTCATCGGTACGAGCCAGTTCAATCATGCCCCCGGCAACCAGATGCTCGTGGAAGAAATCGTCAAAGCCCTGAAGCCACCCGCCCCGGTTGCCGGTCGGATAGCGCACCTCTATCAGGAAATTGGTATAGTGCTGCGGGGACTCAATCCGCAGCACGGCGCTGCGCTGGTCCGGGAGCAGCATATCCGGGAGCAGCGCCACCAGGCTCGCATCCAGCGGCAGGATGCCATATTGCCACTCAAAGAACGTGAGCAAGCGATTGACCCGACCCTGCTGCCGAATCAGTTCAGCACCCTGAAATTCCAGGCTATCGTCATAAACTGACTCCGTCAGATACGCTGTAATCTGCCCCATCTCCCCGGCCTTGACCCGCCGGGTCCCGCCAATGGCGAGGTTTTTGGTAGACCAGAGATAGGCCCCCTCGACCCCGACAAACTCAAAGTCTTTCTCGCGGCTCAGGCGATAGTTCATGGAAAAACGGAACCCCTCATAGTCCGAATTGCGTGGATTGTGGTAGTAGAGGTCCGCGATAATCGCCGTGTCCAGCAGCGGTTCGCCAACTTCAACGATATAGTCGCGGATACGTCGCAGGTCGTTCTTGCCCAGGCTGACCACCCCGGCCTCCGGGTAGAACCAGCGCCCAAAATGCACAATCCGCCGCAGCGGATCCTTGTCCAGGTGCTCAACCAGGCAATCTTTCAGCGCCTCGCCATGCTGCGCCATCACTTCCGCAATGGGCCGGCCAAGGTCAACCGGGGTGCCATCAGGGAGCGTCAAGATTATCTCCACGGCTGGCAATGCTGGCTTCGGAGGCTCCACCCCCGCCCCCACCTCCGCGCTGGTCGCGGCAGGGACAGCAACGGCCTCCGCTTCGGCCTCCACTTCCGCGGCGATCTGAACCTCTTCGGGCAACCAGGTTTCTTCGGGGGTCTCTTCCAGCACCTCCCCTTCCTCGTCCACCTCCACCGGGGCCGCTGGCCCACGCGTGACCGCCGCTCCTGGCGCTGCCCGGGCAGCGGGAGAAAACACATCCTCCTCATCCTCCACCCGCAGGTCTTCTTCGGTCGCCGGGGTCGCCCCGTCAGCGTCGGGGAAGGGAAGCCCCGTATCTTCCGATGGCAGGTCCTCCATCGCAATCGTCCCATCTTCGGCAGGCACCCCCAGGGGCCGGTGTGGCTCATAGATAGGCTCGATAGGCTCGGCCTCTGCTGGCGGTCCTGCTGCTGGCGCTTCTCCCACCAGGGTGCCGCCATCCCCGCCGGCCCTCAGTATCACCCCTTCCCCTTCCAGCAACTCAGCCGCCGGTGGCCCAACGGGTTCTTCATCCTTCAAAACCCTGGTCTCAAGGTGAGGAGGCTCAAGGTCCGCCGTCCCCAGGGGGGCAACCTGAACCTCACCGCCCTCGCTCCCATGCGCCGGAGGAGCAGGGGCCGGCGCGGAGACCACCGCGTGCTCAGCCTGTTCCTGCCAGTATTCGGAAATGAACACCGGCTCGACGGAGGTCAGCACCGGACGCGAGGTCGAGACCACCACGCTGATATCATCAATGGGCAAAGGATGCTCCGGCTCGTAGATGCGGCGCTTGAACATGTGCCGGGTGTCTCTGGGCAATGGCCGGCTGGTGCCAATGCGCGAGGTGATGTAGATGACCTCGTTTTCGACTTCTTCTCGCCCAAAGACCTGGGCGTTTTCTTGCAGCGCGGCATCTATTTCAATTTCAATCGTGCGGCGGTCACGGCAATATTTCTGTGCCAGATAGTCGCTCAGGTTATTGAGCGTTTGCTTGATGGGCGATTCCGGGCCAAAGAACCTTCCCTGTGCCCGCATCATCCGGAAAACCTCATCCGCCAGCGCTTGCTGCTCCGGCGTGCCGCTGAACACGGGGTAGCTCATCGCTGCTCCTCCTGCACCATCTCCCGCAGAATCTCCAGGTAGCGCTGGACCACCACCTCCAGATCCTGGGGTTCGCCGGTCGATCTCAACCATTGCACCAGCTTATCAATCGCCGTTTCTCCGTATATAATCGCCTTTGCATCCATCCTGGTCATCCTGGTCATCCTGTTCATTCAAACAAAGCGCCACTGCCTGTTTTCCATCCGTTGGTCCACTCCCATCCCCACCATGGAGCACGCCCCCGGTGGGGAAATTATAGCATTCCTGGCGCAGTCTCTGCAAATACTCAGTCACACAGACTTTCCAGGGCGAGCGCCAGCGCCCCGATGGCAATGCTATCGGTGCTCAGGGCCGCCGGAACCACCTGGACCGGTCGGTTGAGGGGAGGAGCAATATAGGCGCTGACCTGGTCAGCAATGGCTTGCACGAACGCCTCCCCACCAATACGAACGACAATCCCACCCAGGACGACCATCTGAGGGTCCAGGAGGGCAACAACGTGGGCAATCCGCATGGCAAGCAGGGTCGTCACTTCCTGCACCACCTGCCGGGCAACGGGATGGTGACCGAAGATATCGTTCAGGTTGGTTGTTTCCAACCCAAGTTCGCCGGCCCGCCGGAGCAACCCACTAATCGAGGCGCGTTCCTCCAGGGTCATCAGGAGCGACGAGCTACCAGTGCCTGGTTCGACCACCGCGTGACCGATCTCGCCGGCAATCCCGTTGGCTCCGTGGTACAGCCGTCCGTCAAGCACCATCCCACCACCAACCCCGCTGCTCAGGTGGAGGTAGAAGAGGTGCTGGCACCCGCACCCCACCCCGAAGGTGGCTTCGCTGAGCGCAATCAAGTTGGCGTCGTTATCCACCAGCGTCACCGCGTCAAAGGCCTGCTCGAAATAGTCTTTGAGCGAAAAGTTTTCCCACCCTTCCATCCGCACCGAACGCAACACCGTGCCGCGGTGGGGGTCAACGGGGGCGCCAATTCCGACCCCGACCCGAACCAGGTGGTTGGGGGCAGCCCCGGACTCGGCCAGGAGCCTGCGGGCCAGGGCGAGCGAATCGTCCAGAATGTCCCGCGGGTCCTGCCGCTGGATATCCGCATGGGTGCTAAGGTAGGTATGGTTCTGGAGTTGGACCAAGGCGACCCGCAGGCCATATCCGCCAAGGTCTATTCCCAGAACGTGCCCCTGATTTCCCAGGAGACCCCAGCTATTCTGAGCCAGTCGTTCCTGGATACGCTGCGGGTTGGTCATGGGCATAGGGGACACTCCTTTCAAGAGTTATTCGTATCAATGAACTGCCTGTCCTTCATCTCTCTTCTTTATCCATGATTCTGCTCTGGTTGTCCGGGTTGATTATAGCACACTCAGAAAGAGTATGTTAGAATGCAAGGAGAAGCAAGAACCACCCCCTATACGAGCAGGAGCGAGAACGCATGTCAGAACTACGGGATAAATTGATACTCGTGGTTGATGATGAGATCCACCTGGTCAAATTCATGCGGATGAACCTTGAGCTGGAAGGTTGCCGCGTGGTCAGCGCTTCGAACGGGCAGGAAGCGCTGGAGCGAGCCCGCGAAGATATGCCAGACGTTGTCTTGCTGGACATCATGATGCCGGAGATGGACGGTTTCGAGACACTGCGGAGACTGCGCGAATTCTCCCCCGTCCCGGTGCTCATCCTCACTGCAAAGGACGAAGAGGAAGACCGCATCCGCGGACTTGAACTGGGAGCCGATGATTATATTGGGAAACCGTTCAGCCATCGCGAACTGGTGAGCCGCATCCGGGCCGTGCTGCGCCGCCACTATGCTTCACCCCCCATCCCGCAGACCACCGTCGTGGTGGACGACCGGCTGCGCATAGACTTCGCCCGCCGCGAGGTTCTGGTCAATGGCGAACGGGTCAACCTGCGCCCCACCGAATATCGCCTGCTCTACCACCTGGTGCAAAACGCAGGCTACGTCCAGACCCACCAGATGCTCCTGACCAGAGTCTGGGGGCCAGAATACCGCGACGAAAACCACTACCTGCGCCTCTATATCACGTACCTGCGCCAGAAGATAGAGGAAGACCCGTCCAATCCGAAATACATTCTGACCGAACGGGGGATAGGCTACCGTTTCGTAGATTTTGAGCAGCACCCAGGCAAGGGAAAATGACCACCCCGCCGGCCCCCTTCAGCACCTCAGCCGCCTCAGCCTCGACATCCGCGGGGCCGTGCAGGGCGTTGGCTTTCGCCCCTTTGATCTATCCGCCTGGCAACCGAACTATCTCTGACCGGGTGGGTCCTCAACGACCCCGTGGCGTCCACATCGAAGTTGAGGGGCCACGGCCTGTGCTCGAACACTTTCTGGAGCGCCTGCCTGCCGAGAAACCCCCGCTGTCCCACATCCACGCGCTGGAGGCAGTATGGCTTGCCCCGGCTGGTTTCCGCCAATTCGAAATACGCCACAGCGATGCCCAGGGGGAGCGGTCGGCGCTGGTGCTGCCCGACAGCGCCACCTGCGCCGATTGCCGGCGGGACATCTTCGACCCGGACCCGGCCAACCGCCGCGCCCGTTACCCCTTTACCAATTGCACCAACTGTGGCCCGCGCTTCAGCATCCTCCAGGCATTGCCCTACGACCGCCCCAACACCACCATGCGCGGCTTTATGATGTGTGCGGCGTGTCAGGCCGAATACGACACTCCCTCCGACCGGCGGTTCCACGCCCAACCCAACGCCTGCCCGGTCTGCGGCCCCCACCTGAGCCTCTGGAGAAAGAACCCAGGCCAGAAGGGAGAAGAGTGGGAACGCGGAGCCGAAGGGGATGAGGCCCTGCGCCGGGCAAGCGATGCCCTGCGGGAGGGGCTGATAGTGGCGGTCAAAGGGTTGGGAGGGTTTCACCTGATGACCGACGCTCGCAATATCCCGGCCATTGCCCGGCTGCGCGAGCGCAAGCTCCGCCCCGACAAGCCCTTTGCGTTGATGGTGCGAGACCTGGCCCAGGCCCACACCCTGTGCCACATCTCCCCCCCAGAAGAAGCCCTGCTCACCTCAGCAGAAGCCCCCATTGTGCTCCTGCCAAAAAGAAATGCCACTCCACCGGATGCCCCGGATGTCGCCCTCGCCAGTGATGCCCTCGCCCCTGACACCCCCAACCTGGGCATCATGCTGCCGGCCACCCCGCTGCACCACCTGCTGCTGCACGAAACGGGCTTCCCCCTGGTGGCGACCAGCGGCAACCTGAGCGACGAACCCATCTGTACCAACGAGCAAGAAGCCATACAGCGTCTGGGGCACATTGTGGACCTCTTCCTGGGGCACAATCGCCCCATCGCCCGCCATGTGGATGACAGCATCGCCTGGCTGGTTGAAATGGAGGGAACGCCCCAACTGCTGCGACGGGCCCGCGGCTATGCGCCGCTGCCGGTGCTGGTTCCCCGTGCGCTGCCGACCATTCTGGCGGTGGGTGGGCACCTGAAGAACACGATAGCGCTGAGCATCGCCTCCCCACCATCTCCGAAGGCGCTCGGAGAAGCGCCCCGCACGCAGGTTTTCATCAGCCAGCATATTGGCGACCTGGAGTCCGTGGAGGCCATGCAAGCCTTCGAGCGGGTCATTGATGATTTTCTCCATCTCTACGAAGCCACGCCAGTCGCTATTGCCCACGACCTGCACCCGGACTACCGCTCAACCCGGTGGGTCCAGGAATCAGCCTGCCCCCCACCCCTTGCCCGGCTCCCGCGCATCCCGGTTCAACACCACCATGCGCACCTGGCATCCTGCCTTGCCGACCATGGGCGAGACGGCCCGGCCCTGGGGGTGACCTGGGACGGCACCGGGTATGGAACCGATGGGACCGTATGGGGGGGGGAGTTCCTGCTTGGCGACGCTTCCGGTTACACACGTATCGCCCACCTGCGCCCGTTCTTGCTGCCCGGCGGCGAAGCCGCGGTGCGGGAGCCGCGGCGGGTGGCGCTGGCCCTGTTGTGGGAACTGTTTGGGGAAGAGGCGCTGGAGCGCGAAGACCTGGCCCCGGTGCGGGCATTCAGCGCGACCGACCGGCGGTTACTGGCCCGGATGATGCCGCAAAAAATCAACACCCCCACCACCACCAGCGCTGGACGCCTGTTCGATGGCATCGCCGCGCTCATCGGGCTGCGCCAGACCACAACGTTCGAGGGGCAGGCCGCCATGGTGCTTGAGGGAATCGCGGACCCTACCGTGACCCGTGCCTACCCCTTCCCCGTCGTGAAAGGCAAAGAAGCCACCCACCCCCTTTATCTGGACTGGCGGCCTCTCGTTGAAGCCCTGCTGGATGACTTGCAAGGTGGGGTATCGCCGGCTATCATGGCCGCACAGTTTCATAACGCTCTGGCAGAAGCCATTGGAACCGTGGCCCGGTCCGCGGGTGAGCCGTGGGTGGCGCTGACCGGAGGCTGTTTTCAGAACCGTTTGCTGACTGCGCGAACGGCCCGTCGGCTGCGTGAAGACGGTTTTGCCGTGCTGCTCCACCGGCAGGTTCCGCCAAACGACGGCGGAATAAGCCTGGGGCAGGTGATGGTCGCCGCAGCAGCATACCAGAAAAACACGAATGGAGATGAACCCGATGTGTCTTGGAATACCAGGAAAAGTGACGCACATTGAGCACGACCCTTTGGGTATGATGATGGGCAAGGTGAGCTTTGGCGGCATCGCCAGAGAAGTTTGCCTCGCCTATGTTCCCGATGTCCAGGTGGGCGAATATGTGATTGTCCACGCCGGCTTTGCGCTCAACAAGGTGGATGAGCAGGAGGCGATGGAGGTGTTCGACCTCCTGCGGCAGATGGGCGAGATGAGCGAGACGGGCGAGCTATGCGGTACATAGATGAATACCGCCGCGAGGCTGATGCGCAGAAGTTCGTTCAGGCGATTCACCAGCGGGTGACACGGCCCTGGGCCATGATGGAGATTTGCGGGGGGCAAACCCATACGCTGATAAAGTTTGGTCTGGACCAGCTTCTGCCTCCTTCCCTGACCCTCATCCATGGCCCCGGCTGCCCGGTGTGTGTCACCCCGCTGGAACTGATAGACAAAGCACTCCTCATTGCTCGCCGCCCGGAGGTTCTTTTCACCTCCTTCGGTGACATGCTGCGGGTCCCTGGTTCTACCACGGACCTGCTGAGCATCAAGGCACAAGGCGGCGATGTGCGGATGGTTTATTCTCCCCTGGACGCGGTGAAACTGGCCCAGAAGCACCCTGACCGCCAGGTCGTCTTCTTTGCGGTCGGCTTTGAGACCACTGCTCCCACCACCGCGATGGCCCTCTGGCAGGCGCAACACCTGGGGCTAACCAACTTCTCCGTCCTGTGTTCGCATGTGCTGGTTCCGCCAGCGATGGAGGCGCTGCTCAGTGCGCCGGAGACCACCATTCAGGGGTTTCTGGCAGCGGGGCACGTCTGCGCCGTGATGGGCTACCACGAATATGAGCCAGTTGCCGAGACCTACCGTGTGCCCATTGTCGTCACCGGGTTCGAGCCGCTCGACCTTCTCCAGGGAATTGCGATGACCGTCGAAGCGCTGGAAGCAGGACGGTGGGGCGTCGAAAACCAGTATCGCCGTGCGGTGTGCCGCGAGGGAAACCTCCCCGCCCAACAGACGATGCAGCAGGTTTTCGAGGTGTGTGACCGCCAATGGCGCGGTATTGGCCTCATCCCACGCAGCGGCTACCGCCTGCGGGCAGCGTTCGCCCATTTCGATGCTGAATGGCGGTTTGATCTGGGCGGGGTAACAGCGCAGGAATCGCCCATCTGCATCGCTGGCGACATTCTGCGGGGAGCGAAAAAACCCCACCAGTGCCGCGCCTTTGGAACTCGCTGCACTCCGGAGCACCCGCTTGGTGCCCCAATGGTTTCGTCAGAGGGGGCCTGTGCAGCCTACCACAACTACGGGAGGTGAAGAAATCTCGGCAGGGTTCGTATGAGATATCCCCCCCGCACAACGCCGTGAGCCGCTTGAGGGGGATATCCGTGGGCATGGGGTGCTCCTATGTGGCTTCGGCTGCCTGGTGCAACTGACGCTCGAACTCCCCTAGCTCCGGGGCGCGGAGGGCCGCGCTAATCAAGACGCGGAGTTGCACCGGGTTCCGCACGCGGTGGATATCGTTCACCAGCGCCAGAGGAGCCTGCGGGAAGCGCGTCACCACCGTGTCCGCCAGGATCTGTTGCAGTTCCAGCAGGTGCGAGAGGGTTCGTTCCTTCTCTCTTGCCAGCAACTCGGCCTGGTCTGCCTCGTATCTAGCACGTTCTGCTTCCAGCACTCCCTTCAACTCCGCCTCCTTCTTCAGGAACTCTGCCTCCTTCTCCGCCATCAGGTAGCTCAGCAAATCCGAACTCATCAACTGCTCCTTTCCAACCATCCGCACAAACCGTTGCGGCTCTATCAGTGGCTCCGCAAAGGCTCCCAGGATAGAAAGCAGGTCGGCCTGTTGCGCCACGGGTGCCTCCTGGAGCACCCTCGTGGTCGCCTGCTCCACCAACTCCGCACTGGCGTGGCGCATCAGCGGACTGAGGATGGTCAACCCCAGGTTGCCCGACGCCAGCGCGGCCGGGGCGTCGTGCTCCCACAACCGCACGCAGGGCACGCGCCATTCCAGCCCCACCCGCTCATCGAACGAGAGCCGCACCGTTTCTCCCACATCGCAGGATGGGGTCAGGTAGACCAGCACCCCCACCACCGGCAAGCCGTGGGGTTGCTGGCTCAGCAGCGCCACGTAGCTCACCACGCGCCACAGCACGAGCAGGTCGCGGTAGCCCTGCCACTCAACGATGAGCAGGTAGTCCTGCCCGCCAGGACGGCGCACGTGCAGCACATTGTCGAGCCGCTTCGCCCGAAGGGCAGTTCGGGGCTTTCGACGCGTACGAGCGTCGCGTTGGGCAGACCGAACAGCGCCAGCAGGTCGGCCCCGCGCAGCGCCGTGAGCCGCTTCAGAGGGATATCCGTGTGCATGGGGTGCTCACTCCCTGTCGTATTTCATACCAGAACCATGTAAACTTCTCCCTCTATTATACTATTTTTCATCTTTTCTTCATTGACACCCCGACGTATTGTGGGGTATAGTAACAACCGGCAAGGCTTACCAATACGTATCAGCAAGGAGAACCTGGTGCCGAGAAGAGACTTACCCGACCGAGAAACCCAGGAACACTGCCAGAATGGAACTGTCTCCACCCTGGAAACCAAAACCGGCCTCACCTTGCACCCCTCTGCCGAGTGGGAAGAAGAACGCCTTCCCACCCGCACGGCTGCCAGAGATGGCGAAGCGCGGGCCGAGATATCCTCGCTTGCCGCAGGGTCACAAGAGCGCCCAACTCCGCACCCCCCAGGACGCATTGCCCGCTTCCTGGCGCAAATGGCCCTGTTGCTACTCCTGCTGCTGCTGCTTGCCGCAGGAGGCACCCTCTATTACCTTGACCAGCGATACCAGGGAGTTATCTACCCCCACATCTCCATTCGCGGTATCCCCGTGGGAACCATGTCCCCGGAAGCAGCCACCGCAGCACTGGAACATCACTACGCCTCCTTCCTGAACGCCCCTCTGACGCTCACCTACGGCGACCACACCTGGACTCCCACCGCGGCGGAGCTTGGGGTGCGGGTGGAGATTGGGACGGCGGTTCAGCAGGCTATGGCAACTGGTCGCCACCGCAACGCGTTTGAAAACCTCCTCGAAGTTGCCGCCGTCTGGCAGAACGGGGTAGAAATGCCCCTGCATGTCGTCGTTGACCAGCAAGCCGTTCAGCGCTATATCTTAACTACCATTGCGCCCCACATCGAAAAGCAGCCTACTGATGCCGCAATTACCTTCGATGTTGGTGACCCGACCGTGCGAACGGTTGCAGCCACATCAGGGCGGCAGGTGGCAGTCAGCGATATAGTGCAGGACATCACCGCTGCCCTCCAGACTATGGAAGCCCAGACTATCCCCGTCCGCACCCGTCTGCTGCCCCCTCTCCTGGATACCGCCGAGGCGCATGCCGCACAGCGGGAGCTTGAGTCCATCCTCCGCGGTCCCCTCATCCTCAAGGCCCGCAGCGAAACCTGGACCTGGTCCGTAGAAGACCTAGCCGGGATGGTAACCATCGCCCGCCGGGTCAACCCATCAAAACCCCAGGACCACCTGGTCGTGGGTATGGACCCGTATCGCGTGCAGCAACGCGTGCGCGAGATAGCCGACCAGACCGCCACCGGCTTCACCTACCCCCGCATAGACTGGAATGGCGGCGACTTGAAGATCATCGAACCCGGCAAGCCCGGCCTCCGCGTGGACGAAGCACGGGCCGTCGCCCGAATCCTGGCCGCCGTTCCGACTTCGGACCGGGTCGTCCAGCTTCCCTTCACCATAGCCGACCCGCCCGTCACCGAAGCGAACCTGCACGAGCTTGGCATCAAGGAACTTATTGCCGTGGGGAAGAGCGACTTCAGCGGTTCCGCGGCCTATCGCATCACCAACATCAAGGCAGGGATGGACCAGCTCCATGGGGTCCTTGTGCCGCCCGGTGAAGAGTTTTCCTTCAACGACCACATCAAGATAGACTCAGAGCACGGCTTTGTCCAGGGCTACGCCATCGTCAGCAACCGCACGCAGCTTGAGTGGGGCGGCGGCATCTGCCAGGACTCGACCACGATGTTCCGTGCCGCATTCTGGGCAGGGTTGCCCATCACCGAGCGGTGGGGGCACTCGTTCTACATCAGTTGGTATGACCAGTATGGCTATAGTGACTACGGCAACGGGCCGGGGATGGATGCTACGATTTACACCGGGGAGCGCGATTTCAAGTTTCTCAACGACACCGGCCACTGGTTGCTCATCCAGACCTCCGTAGACACCTCGCGGGTGCTGGCCGAAATCCGCTTCTACGGAACTGACCCCGGTTATACGGTGGAACTCGAAGGCCCGCGCATCTTCAACCGCACCCCCGCCCCCTCCGCGCCAGTCTATGTGCCAAGCGCCGACCGGCCCCGCGGCGCACCGCGCCGGACTGACACGGCCCGCGGAGGAATGGACATCGCCTTCACGCGCATTATTTCCCGAAATGGGGCGGAATTGCGGCGGGACGAATTCCTGACCCGCTTCAAACCGTGGCCGAACATCTATGAGATACACCCGGCGGACCTCGCCGCAATGCACCGCCCGAAACCCACAGAAACCCCAGCCGCGGAGGGAACCCCCACCCCCAACCCTGCCCCACTACCTGATACCCCACCCCTACCTCCACCCCCGGAAGGCCCACCCCCGGAAAGCGGACCGCCACCGCCGCCACCGATTGACCCCGGCCTGCCGCCCATTCCCCCGGTAGAAGGAGATATCCCCTCCGTCGGAACCAGTGAGTAGGTTGCCACAGGTTATGGAAGGAAGGACGCCGCCGAAAGTGATACGAAGGGAGTTGGTGTGTTGCGATTTGCGGTATCACCAGGTACAATAGGCAAGCCATAGAGTTCCACCGAATTTTTGAGGAAAGGAAGAGAAAGCGGCAACACTATGACAAATCCATCAGGAGAAGGTTCGCTTCGTCTTGGAAACCGACTTGCGCAACTTCAACCATCCGCAACCATTGGTCTTATCGGACGTATTGCCCAGTTAGAGTCCCAGGGGATAGAGATCATCTCCTTCGGTCAGGGAGAACCGGATTTTCCCACTCCTGAACCCATCAAAGCCGCGGCCATTGAAGCACTGAACGCCAACCGGACCCGCTACACCCCGGCCGGGGCATCCTTGAACTGCGTCAGGCCATTGCGCAACGCGTCGAACACGATATGGGCATCAGCTACACCCCCAACCAGGTCACCGTCGCATGTGGCGCAAAAGAGGCGCTGTTCCTGGCATTCCTGGCAATCTGCAACGAAGGGGACGAGGTCATCATTCCCGCCCCCTACTGGGTGAGCTACGTTGACCAGGTGCGCCTGGCCGGGGCCACGCCCATCATCATCGAAACAGACGAAACGACCGGCTTCAAACCCACCGTCGAACAGGTTGCTTCCCACCTGACCCCGCGCACCCGTGCGGTCGTGCTCAATTCGCCCAACAACCCGACCGGAGCCGTCTACGACAACGACGAACTGCGCACCCTGGCCGAAACCTTGCGCCGCTCCGATGCGGTCATCATCAGCGACGAAATTTACGATGCCATTTGCTACCGGGAATACCCCCGGTTCCTGCGGGTCACCCCCGACCTTGCCAACCGAACCCTGATTGTGAACGGAGCCTCCAAGACCTTTGCCATGACCGGCTGGCGTATTGGCTACATCGCCGGGCCGGAACCCATTATCAAAGCCATTCGCACCATCCAGAGTCATTCGACCACCCACCCGACCTCCATTGCGCAGTATGCCGCAGTAGTGGCCTATACCCCTTCGGAGGAGATGGACCGGGTGATCGAGGAGCGAGTCCATACCTTCCTGGAGCGCCGGGCGGTCATTCTCGACGCACTGAACAACATAGAGGGGGTCCGCTGTGTGGTACCGGATGGCGCATTTTACGTCTTCCCCAACGTATCGGGGTTGCTGAACCGCCCCCTGCGCGGAGGCACCGTGTGCCAGACCAGCAGCGACCTGGCAACCTACCTGCTGGAGCACGCCCATATCGGCGTGGTGATGGGAGAAGCCTTCGGCGCACCGGGGTTCCTCCGCCTCTCCTACGCTCAGGGCACCGAGAGCATTGTTGAAGGCATGCGCCGCTTTGCGGAGGCGGTGAGCGAATAGATCAAGAGAGGGCAAGAACAGAGCACCGAGGAAAGGGAAGAAGTGCGACGAGTGACGGGCGGCTCGTCACTCGTCACCGGGAAGAGGGGAGCTACTCCGGCTGCGTGACCAGTTCCTCCCCGGCCACCCACCCCTCACGACCATCGCTGGCCCGAACCCGCCACCAGGTATAGCCATCGGCCGGGTTCGGGCCCTCCAGCAGCGTTAATCGCATCCCGATGGGCAGATGGTCGAGCACCTGCGAATTCAGCCCCGGTGCATCGCGGCGGTTGAGGTTTTGCCCCCCGGCCCGCCGAACCCAGGCCGCGCTGCCCACCTCCATACGATTCGGGGCATCTTCGGATTCGGTCTGGGCAACCCGTCCTTCTAGCTCCTGGAACTTCTCCATAACCGACCGGAGCACCCCCTGGTCTTTCGTGGACCTCTCGCTGCTGGTCTGCCGACATTCCTCCAGTCTCA
>JAAUSY010000040.1 GCA_012032475.1 Chloroflexaceae bacterium | reverse complement strand
TGCCCCAGGTTGCTGGCATACAAGTAGGCATTCATCCGCCGCGTCTTGAAGCGCATCGTCCGCACCGCCAGGTCTTCATAGGCACCTGAAACCCGGCATAGTCGCGGAAGAACGCCTTCACGGCGCGGTTGATTTCCTGTCGCACGTGGCGCGCCAGTCGTTGGTTCGTGAGCGACGGCAGCTTCGTGACGCCCTTCTTTTTCAGACAGGCACGGAGCTTCGCCTTGCGGCGGCGTTTCTCGCGGTCCCGCTGGTGTCGCTTTGCCAGTTTACCGTGGAACGAGCCGTACTGGTCGCCCAGGCTCGTGGTGAGGAAGCTGGCAATGCCCACATCCACGCCCACCGCAGGCGAGGCGGCATCGCTGGTTACGGCGGGCTGGTCGTGATAAGAGAGTTGCAGCCACCAACCGTTCTCCCGCCGGATGAGATAGACATCCCCGTCAATGTCGCGGCCTGCCAGCTGGTCGAGATGATAGTCCGCCAGCGTGACCGGCAGATCAATACGTGCGCCAGCGGTGAGGGTGCTGACCCGCAGCCAGAAAGGGAAGGCGTCGGCCTCCTCGGCGTGGCGCAGGGTGGCAACGTCGTTTTCGGCCAGCAGCACGGTGCGGGTCAGGTGCGGCAGCGACGGCTCCGTCCAGGTGGGCGGAGTACGATAGATACGCGTCGTCCCATCGGGATAGGTGACGGTCTGGGTGCCTGCCGCCATCTGGAAACGGATACGGCACCCCGGCGGCAGCGGCTCGTCGGGGGCGTGCTCGTCGGGATGGGCGTCGTACTCGGCCAGTGCCTCCTGGTACTCCCGCCAGGCGCGGTCGCGATTGGAAAGCCAGCTCTGCGCGATACCCGTGGCCCGTCGTATGGCACAGCGGTGCCATTTGTCGCTGAGGGTGCTCTCGATGAGCAGGGGCGTATGCCGGTCTGCCACGCCCTGCGCGCAGAAGTGGGTGGCGTACCACTGGCAGACCCGCTGGTATTCGTCGGCCAGTGCATCAAGCTGCGCCACCTTGTCGGCATTGGCCTCGGTGAGCGCCAGGAGCGGGATATGCGTGACGGCACGCGTGAGGCTCTGGCGCTTCTGGCGACGATAGGCGCTGCGCTCGGCTTTGGAAAGCTGTTGCTGGCGCTGGCGGGCCGTGCGCATTGGTTACGCCTCCGTGGGGGCTTGCAGGTCGGCCATCACCTGTTCGGTCTTGCGTTTCGCTCGCCGCTGCCCATAGAGGCGGGCGGCAAACGAATAGATGATGCTGGTCATATCAGCGAGCAAATCAGCCCGCTCATCCTCGGAGGGATTGATGACCTCAATCTGGCGACCCTGCTGGCGCAGCAGCAGGTCGAGATAGGCAAATCCGAAGCGGGTGAGGCGGTCTTTGTGCTCCACCACTATGATAGTGATGGTGGGGTCGTTGAGCAGCGCCAGCAGTTTGGGGCGGCGGTCGTTGACCCCGGAGGCGATTTCGCGGACGGTTCTGGCGACAGGATAGCCTTTTGCCGCACAGTAGTCGCGCAGGCGTTGGGTCTGCCGTTCGAGGTTCTCCCGATGCTCCGCCGAACTGACGCGGGCGTAGATGGCAACGCGCTGCGCGACGGGCGGCGGAGCGGGCGTTTCCGTGATGATGATGGTGCCAGTTGCGGTCTGGTAGCCCGTGAGGTACCCGGCTTTGAACCAGCGCCAGGCGGTTTCGTAGCGGACGCCCGCTTGTCTGGCATACTGACTAAGTTTCATAACACAAGGGTACCAGAAAAATCTATGTTCGTCAATCGTTCGCTATGGTTTGAGGGAATAGTTTTTTACAGACGCCTTTCCAGGATGCCTGGCTGAGGATTGCCAGGTATCCCCCTATGGGTACAAGAACTTTTGTTCTTTATTGTACTGGAAGGGCCGGGCGCGGTCAAGCGCGGTCAAGTGCCATTTCGCATCACTCCCCCGGAATGCCCGGTGTGGTCGTTCCTCCCCGCCGGCCATCGAGCGCAAAGAGCGACCGTTCGGCAATGATGGGTTGGGTTGAGCGCACGGTGGTCGAGATAGCCGTCTCATCCGGGAAGAAGTCGTGGACGGCCAGCGTATAGCGCGAGCCGGGCGGCATGACCAGGGCCTGCTGGTGGGTCGTCACCCCGTCGCTCAGCACGAAATTGACCGTGACCCGCGCCTGTCGGCGGCCGGGGTTGCTGAGGAGCAGGTATTCGTGCATGTGCGCGGTGCGACCGTAGGCGAAATACCAGACATAGGCCGGTTGTCTGGCTCCGGGGCCAACCGTTCCCGCCAGCGGGGGAGCATCCACCGGCGTGAGCGTATCGGTGGTGGTCAGCACAATACTCGCGGTTATCAGGCGGCTCGCCACCACGGCTGGCTTCCCCCGCTCCTGCGGGTCGAAATAGAGCGAGCGTTCGGCCACGAGCGGCCATTCGGACTCCACGGTGGTTGCCACCCCAAGCGTGGGGACGACCTCGTTGACATCCACCGTCAGCCGCGTGGTCGGAGGGATGACATACCTGCGCTTCAGCGAAGTTCCATCCGGGGTCATGAACGTCACCGTGGTTCGGCTAGATTTTTCGTGGGGGTTGAGCACCTGTATCTGCATCCTGAAAGGGAGGTCGGTGGTGCCCTCGGCAAAATACCAACTCCGCGACAACTGGGTAGTTCCGGGGCCAATGTGCATACCAACATGGTCGGGGCCAAAGCGCATCGTCCGCTCGGCCGCAATGGGGCGGTCGGCAATGATACGAGCACCAAACCCCACCCCGTCCAGCGCATCCTTGACCGTGACGACCAGTCGCTTCCGCGCCGGGATATAGACCTGCTGGATGGCCTGGGTGCCATCGTCCTTCATGTAGGTAATGGACGCCTCGGTAAAGACGTCGTGGGGGTTCAGGAGGATGAGGTAGGTATCGAACCCTTCGGCGGTTGACCCATCGGCAAAATACCAGATGCGCGAGAGCTGGGAGATGCCCGCCTTGACGCTGATATCCGTGGGTATCTCCATACTGCGTTCGGCAATAATCGTCCCATTCGATTGGACGATGGCCGAGAGGCTGGCGGTGCCGGTCAGTACCTCGTTGACGACCATATGGGTGTGACCGCCGGGGGGAACGGTGAAGGACTGGAGCAGCGGCCTCCCTGAATCGCCGGGCAGCAGCACCAGGCCAACATCGGCCTCCTCGTGGCCGGGGTTGAACACCATAAACTGCTGCGTATATTCGCGCACATTGCCTTCCGGGAAGTAGAGACGGGTCCGGATGATGGAACGGTCCATCTGTTCAAGGATATCTGGGAGTTGTTCGAGCAAGGGCGGGCCGGGGTCGGGCGCTTCGGGAACGACTTCCTGGTGGCCGGCCAGGTTCTTGCGAAAGACATAGGCTTCGTCTTCGAGCACGGGGTGGGTGCCCAGCGGTTCGATATCGTAGGCCTGGCACGCCCACGCCCCCAGGGCCGTGAGCGTTGCCACCGCGGCGTCGCTCGGTGGCTCATTGCGGCGGCCTATCAGGGCAATGTGGATGACGGAATCCCCCCCGGACATCCGCGCCACGTCGGAGGTCGGCCCCCCCATGCGCCCCTCATAGAGGATACCATTCTCGTCTATGAGATAGTGGTAGGGCATATCGTCCCAACCGAGCACCTCGACCTGGTAGGTCGCCAGCGCCCGCAGCAGGGGCAAAATCTCCTCCCGACCTTCGGGGATATCTATCTGGTGAAGCACTATCCCTCGCGGCACCATGCGGCCCGGCTGGGCAGCCAGGCGGCGGGCGCTCCACACCGACCGCAAGATATGCTCCGGTCGGGGGGTGAGCGTATCGGTGCCAAAGATGATGGGGGTTTGTGGCAGCCCGGCAGGAACCGACGGCCCCTGCTCGGTGTTGAGGTAAACCAGGGTCAGTTCGTTGAGGATCGCCGATGCCCGCGGGACATCGCTCGAAAAGCGGACCCGAAGCTGGAGATAGCGCGTATCTGGCGGGAAGGCCAGTACGTCTGGCATCGCCAGTGCCCCGTCATCGGCCTGCGAGCGAGCATCACCCGCAATCATGACCTGCCACTCGCCCCACCCGTCTTCCGCTTCGGCCTCATCGTAGGTCGCGATGTGGTCGGCCGGAGGGGTGGAGCGTCCGCGGAGTTCGAGCAGCAGGCCCGTCCCCGCGGGAAAGTCGGCCCGCCAGAATGACCCCGCCGCATTGATGGTAAACGTGGTGGAGAAGGGTTGCGAAAGATAGCTCCCATCGGTTTTCCCGGCGGCCAGGCGCAGTTCTCCCCCGCTGTTGTTGCTGACGAGCAACCCGCTGGATAGCCCGTGCTCCCAATCATCTACGGAGGTCAGTTCCTGCTGGCCCATCAGCACCTGCGGCCCCTGCTGCTGAAGATAGGCCGGGTCGGGGGGGGCAGGAGGCCGATGGTTGGCAGGAGCAGCAAACCGTTCTTTGCCTTCTACTCCCGGCACCCCTCCCGGACCGCCCCAGGAAACGCCCCCCAGGAGGACCCCGATAACGAGCAGACAGAATGCCCGGCAGGACCGGGCGGGACGGAGAAACGATAGCACACCATGCATGGTCTGGTTCCCTCTCAACAACACTATACTGCCCTGCGAATCAAGAGCAGCTACCAGTTCGGCCCCCACATCGCAGGTATTGTACCACACGCGCTTCCTCAACCCACCTGTGGAATATGATAGGCCATAGTTCCAGAGGTGGAATACACTCTGTCATAAAGCACATTGGTATAGGGAGTCTATTTGCCCTGAGCACGGGAATATGGTACGCTACCTGTGGCACACTGCTATGGTGCCCTCGAATTCTGGAGAAGCCTGGATTGACACCCTATGACCTATCGCCCAACCCCACTCCCCCTGCGCCCCCGACGACAAACAGGGGCGCTTCTATTCCTGGTTAGCCTGCTCTGCCTCATTGCTCTGGGTTGGAAAGCATCGAGCATCTACGCCAGTGCCCAGGCCTTGCGCGAGGATATGCAGGAGCTTCAGGAAGTGGCGGGAGTGCAAATGAGCAGTGAAACCCTCGACACGCTTGCTCCCCTGATAGCCCGAACGCGCCAGGACACTGAACAGTTCTACCAGGAAACTCGTCTTCTGCTCCCCATCACCCGCCTCCTGGGATGGGCACCGGTCGTGGGAACTGATATTGCCGCCGCTGAGCCAATGCTTGAGACTGCGGCCAACTTCACTGCTGCCCTGGACGAGAGTATGACCGCGCTGGCCCCTGTGGTCCACCGGCTCAACGCCACCGACGCGCTGAGCCATACCTTGCTGGATGATCTGACGGCAGCCCGCCCCGGCCTCGAACGCGCCCGTTCCCTCAGCGAACAGGCTTCGCAAGATTGGAGCCGGGTTCCCGTAGACACCCTGCACCCTCTGGTGCGCCAGCGGGTGCAGCAGGTTGACCCATTGATACCCCTGCTCGAAGCCAGTATCCATCTGGTCATTGCCGTGGACGACACCGCCAATGCCTTGCTTCCCTCCCTGTCCGAATTTGACGCGACCAATCCCTTTACCACCACCTTCATCGAGCAGGTCCGGAGCGCCCGCCCCTACATCGCCCGCTCCCGTGAGTCAGTAGCCCGCCTGACTGCTTCCTGGTCGCGCATCCCACTGGAAAGCCCCGACCTTCCTGCTCCATTGCGGACCATCGTTGAACAGGCCACCCCCCTGGTTACACTGCTGAAAGCCAGCACCGACCTTGCCGCTGCGGTGGACGAGACCGCGACTGCCCTGGAACCCGTGCTGCTTGTCCGAAACGAAGCCCCATCCCACGACCTGAGCGCCATGCTTGCCGAACTTGCCGCTTCCCGCCCGCAACTTGAACAGGCGTATAACGCCACCTTGCAGGCCACCGAAAGCTGGTCGCAGGTTGAGATGGAGCACCTCCCCCCCCGAACTTCGGGACCGGATGACCGATATCCCATCCATGCTGGCGCTCGCACGGGACGGACTGGACCTGGCGCTCATATTCCCGAATATCCTGGGAATCCAGGGGCGGCGTGAATACCTGGCGATTACCCAGAATCCGGATGAACTGCGAGCGACGGGAGGGTTCATCGGAAGCGCCGGGCCGCTCATTTTCGAGCACGGTCGCGTGGTGGAGCTGTCGTTGCGCCCGACCAACGGCTTTACCCCCGGAGACTATCCCCGTCCACCCGACCCCATCCGGCGCTACATGAACATCCACCTGTGGCTCTTCCGCGATAGCAACTGGTCACCGGACTTCCCCACTGCGGCGCAGACTATTCGCTATCTCTATGGCCTTCAACAGAAACGCAACTTCTCGCATGTTATCGCCTTTGACCCGACCGCTGTGCAGATTATCCTTTCAGCCATCGGTCCGGTGTCCGTCGAAGGACACTCCGAACCCGTCACAGCGGAGAATGTCATCTCCTACATGCGTGAAGAGTACAATCAGAACTGGGGGTCACCAGAGTCGCCCAAGGCTTTTATCGGGCCGCTGGCCGCGGCTATCCTCAGCAAACTGGAGGTAGTCCACACGACCGAAGCGATCATGGCCCTCCTCCGCCGGGTCAGTCAGGCCCTGGACGAGCACCACCTCCTGATTTACGACGAAACCCCCGATGTCGCTGAAGTCCTGTCCCGGCGCGGGTGGGATGGAGCTGTGCGACCAGGAGCGCAGGACTTTCTGATGGTTGTAGACACGAACATGGGCTACAATAAGGTCAATGCTCATGTGCAGCAGGAAATCGCCTACGATGTTGACCTGGGCAATCCTGCCGTGCCAGAAGCCCACCTGACCGTCCGCTCCACCAACCACGCAGACGGCCCCCCCGAATGTATCCCATGGGACATTGCCGTTCACTCTTCTGACTATGAGAGCAGCGCGAACGACTGCCACTGGAGCTATGTACGGGCGCTCCTGCCTGCTGGCAGCCAGTTTATCACCGCCACGACCCACCCGACCCCCGCGGAGTGGGATATCACCGGCAGAGCCGACGACGGCACCGTTACCATTCACTCCGACGAGGCCAACACCCTCACCCTTGGTACCTTCCTGGTGGTTCCGCGGGGTGAGCAGCGCGAGACGAGCTTCACCTACCAGTTGCCCCCGGACGTGCTCGTGCCGGGTGAGCAGGGTTGGACCTACCGCCTGAAGATGCAGCGGCAGCCCGGCCCCGAACCCCCAACGGTGCAGGTCCACCTGCGCCTGCCCGACCAGGCTACTCTGCAATCAACTTCGCACCCGGTCGCCAGCCAGGAGGGGCAAATGTTGTCCTTTTCATTCCAACTGGTGCAGGACCAGACGCTTGAGGTGCGTTTTCAGTAGGATGTCATGGCTACGCTTTCAACCGGGCCGCATGCTCCGTATCTTCCAACCCCTTCGACACCGGCGCACAAGGATACTCGCCTATCTCTTCTTGATCGGGGAGGTACTGGTAGGCATCGGGGTGGTGAACTATTGTGGGGCCGGGCGGTGGCTGGTTGTTCCCCCCAATCCGCACCCGGCTGATGCTATCGTCATTCCCGGTTACGGAAAGACGCGGACTTCGCGGGGGTTTGACCTTTTTGACCAGGGATTTGCTCCCGAAATCTGGTATACCGGGTGGATGACCTTTGAGGTATCCCCCGCGGTTAAGGCGGCAATGGAAGCACACCATATCCCGGACGAAGTTGTTCACCCTCTGGTGACAACGAGCACCTGGGAAGATGGGCGCGAGGTTGCGGCCTTTGCCCGTCAGCGCGGGGTCAGGAGCATCCTGGTTGTTACCGACTGGTACCACAGCCGCCGGGCGCTGTGTGTCATCCGCCACCACCTGAAAGGGAGCGGGGTAAGCGTCTCCTATGCCGAGGCAGGAAAACCTTACCCCAATCTGGAGACCTGGTGGAAGAAGGGCAATCCGAACTACGGCCTCGTAGACCTGGAACTTAAGAAGCTGGCATACTACTTCGTGCGCTACGGGTTGCCACTGTGGGAGTGTTGAGGGTAGTCGCTCAGAGCCACCTGAAGGTGAAGGCTGCTGGTGCTCCTACTATTTCCCCTGGTGCCAGTAGCGCAGGCGGCACCATAGCAGGATGACCACGCTCCATTTTGCTCGCCACACGAGGCGGACGAACCAAGACAGAAACACCAACACCTCCCCCGGCGACAGCCGAAGGGACCGGACAAACATGTTCCAGGCAGTGGTAAAGTTTCCCCTTGCCGCAAGCCGAATACTCACACGGAGGAACACCCGCGCAACGGCGCGATGCTTGAGATGAGATAATTGCTCCGGGTTGCGGGCAACCGCGTTCTCAAGAATCCACAAAGAACTGGCTATGGATGCCGCGAATGTAGCGTGTCTTGAAATACTATTCTGGTGTAAACGGCATTGCGCAAGAGGATAATTGACTAACCCAACCGGGTAGTGAGATGCAATGTGTAGCCACATATTCCAATCTTCTGCAGGACCCATCCGTAATAGTATGGTTTCATCGAAGAAATTGATTTTCTCAAAAACAGATCGTTTGATAACAGGAGTTGGTGAGAGAATGAAGTTATCGAGAAACAATGACCGTAAAACATCCCCCTCGTGGAGACGACCGAAATCGTTGTACGTGTACAATCTCTTCTTCGTGCGATGATCGAACAGGTAGGTATCGCAGTAGACCCAGGCCAATCCAGTCCGTCGTAATAAATCTACCTGGAGGCGGAGCTTATCCGGGTGCCAGAGGTCGTCTGCGTCTATGAATGCAATATACTCCCCTCGTGCCAAGCGGATACCCATGTTCCTTGCTGCTGAGGGCCCCTTGTTTGGCGTTGAAATGCACTGCACCTGGGGAAACTGAGAAACGACTGTTGCTGTATCATCGGTAGACCCATCATCAACGACGATAACCTCAAAATCGTGAAATGTCTGGGCAAAGACGCTTTCCAGCGTTTCTGCAATCCACGCTGATGCATTGCACGCAGCAATGACCACACTCACCGTGGGAACATGGTGTTTCCCTGCATTCAATGCTGTCGCACCTTGCGGGTAATAGTCACTATTCCATCACGTAGTGCATCCAGCCAGCGGTAAGGGTAGCACAGGGGGAGGAGCCAGGAAGGGTCGGGGCGGTAACGAAAGTGCATGTATCCTGGATCAGGAAAGAGATAGGACCATATCAAGTAGCAACGTCCCGACCAAGTCAGGTTAGTCAATTCACCCCAGAAAACCTCCATGCTCGTCTGTTTTGAAAGAAAGAGCCGTTCTACTTCGCAATATGCCCGAAATCCATGGGATGATGTTAATGTTTCGAGGAACCTTGGTGGGAAAGAGGTACCGAAGCACTTCTGCGTTTCCACCAGGGCGCGATACAAAACCCCTATCCACTGAAATGCCTGGGCTTGCTTCAGGAGTTCATCCCACTCAATACGGTCCGCGTGCCTGGTTATGAGCAGGTGCAGGTCGTAGAACCAGATGAGACTGGCCCAGACAGGCCGATGCTGAAACATCAGATGTGCTGCCTGATAGAGTAGACTGGCAGAGGGAGTGAGTTGCAGGGAAGGGCTATCCTGAAACTCTGATATACCGGATAGGCCACCACTGATGGTGAAGGGGATGGTCTGTTCCCAGAACCATGCTATCGGTGGGGAACGTTTGTCACTCTCTCCCCCGATTAACCTCCAGTGAATTTCGACAAACACTCCTCCCTCTGGTCCCCCCTGGAGCAGGGCATCGTGCGCATACTTCCGATTGAGTCCATAAGCTCTCATTGAGGCTGTAACATAAACGTACCCCACTTGCCGCATCGCCTGAATAGCCCGCTCCACATCCTGGTACGGCACGAGCACATCAATATCCACCATCGGGCGCAGGCCAATCTCCGGGTAGAGCGTGCAGGCCAGTGCCGCCCCCTTCAGCACCACCACCGGTATCTCAGCCTGCTGCAATGCTGCCAGGATGCGCCCAAGCTCCTGGTAGAGCACCGTGTTCCGCGCTGTTGTACGGTAGTAGGCTGCCTGGAGCACTGAGCGGAGCGACCCCGGCACCTGCTCCGGCCACCCGGTCGTCTTCAGGGTATCATACAGCAGGGGCGCAACCCCATGCACCTGTGCGACCTTCCCCAACCGTTCCCAGTCGGACGGGGCAAACGATGCCCACTCCACCTGGTCGGGGTGGCCGGATAGGACGCGGCAGATTGCGTGCAGGTGCGGGTCGGGCATCGTTCCGTTGCTCACAGCGCTACCTGCCCAGAAACAGAACGGTCTGCACCATCAGCCACACGTCCGAAAACACCGTGCGCCGCACCAGATAGTCGCGGTCCAGCGCCAGCTTCGCAGGCATCACCTGCTCTCGATAGACCGTCTCCCAGTCTGCCCCGACGAGCATCTGCTCCTCGCAACGGTAGGCAAACGACGCCGCACTGGTGATACCAGGCCGCACCCGCAGCACCTCCCGTTGCTCCGGGTTGTAGAGCGCCACATAGCGTGGGTCTTCCGGACGCGGTCCCACCAGGCTCATATCCCCGACCAGCACGTTGAACAGTTGGGGGAGTTCGTCCAGCTTGGTACGCCGCAGCCAGCGCCCCACGGGGGTAATGCGCGGGTCTCCGCTGGTCGTCACTGCCGGTCCCAGACGGTCCGCGTTCAACACCATGGTCCGGAACTTGTAGAGCCGGAATGGCCGGCCATCCTTCCCCACCCGCGTTGCCCGATAGAAGATGGGGCCGCCATCCTGCCACCGGACAGCCAGCGCAACCCCCACCAGCAGCGGTGAAAGCAGCACCAGTCCCCCCGCCGAAGCGAGCACATCTATCCATCGCCGCAGCATCCCATCAAGACGCAACCAGAACGTCGCATGCTCATCCCTCTACCGCTGATTCAGAGCCACAATCTCCAGCACCGCATCAATCACATCCTGCACATCCTCATCCCGCATCTTCGAATAGATAGGCAAAGAAACCTCTCGCTGATACTCGCGATAGCTCACCGGGAAATCCTCCGGCTGATAGCCATAGGTCTCGCGGTAGTAGGGGTGCAGGTGCAGTGGGATGAAGTGTACGCTGCAGCCGATGTTGCGCCGCTTCATCTCTTCGATAAATTGCGCCCGACTGATACGCAGTCGGGCCAGGTTGAGCCGCAGCATATACAGGTGCCATGCATGCTGGCAGTCCGCCCGGTTGTGCGGTACCTGAAGCTCTGCTACCCCGCCAAATGCCTCCGTATACCGTGCGGCAATCTGTGCCCGGCGCTGCCACATCCGCTCAGTCTTTGCAAGCTGTGCCAGTCCCATCGCCGCCGCAATGTCGGTCAGGTTGTACTTGTAGCCGGGGGCAACAATCTCGTAATACCACGACCCTTCGGCGGAATAGCGCTTCCAGGCATCGTGGCTGATACCATGCAGACTCATCACCTGGCAGCGCTCCGCCCACCGATCATTGTTCGTGCAAATCATCCCACCCTCGCCGGTTGCAATTGGCTTGGTGGCATAGAAACTGAAGCAGGTCAGGTCGCCCGAACTGCCTATCATCTGCCCCTGGGAGCGGGCAGGAAAGGCGTGGGCGGCGTCGTCTATCACGGGCAGACCGTGGCGACGAGCCACCGAAAAGATACGCTCCAGGTCGGCGGGCAGACCGGCCACATGCACGGGCAGAATCGCACGGGTGCGTTCCGTCACCGCCTGTTCAATCAGCGCGGGGTCCAGGTTGAAGCTGTGCGGCTCGATGTCTACGAAGATGGGCCGGGCATCGAAATAGCGCACCACTTCGGCCGTTGCCGCAAAGGTGTAGGGGGTGGTGATGACTTCGTCGCCGCGCTGCACCCCGACTGCCTCTAGCGACAGGTGCATCGCCGCTGTACATGAATTCACTGCAATGGTGTACCTGGCCCCCACCGCTGCGGCAAACGCGGCCTCAAATTGGCGAACCTTTGGCCCCGTCGTAATCCACCCGCTTTCCAGGGCTTCGCGCACCCCGTCCAGATCCGTTTCGTCAATGTCGGGCAGGGCATAGGGAAGAAACGTTGCTCTCACCAGATATGTCTCCTATTCCTGATCGGTATGCTTCCGTATGCCAACCAGCCAGTGTGTGCAGAGAAACGGCAGCTTCTCAAGCAGGCTGGCGAGAATCCAGGAGCGCGGCACTATGAGCCGCGCCAGCGGTGGGGCCAGCGTGACAGGCCGCGCATCGTAGCGGCAGCCAGGAAACAGTGCCCTGACCTCCTTCAACCCAATGCCACGAGTCTGGCGGTTCAAGGGGTTCCACCAGAAATCGCGCCAGATAATCATTCCGTCGGGTCGCAGCACCCGGAGCATCTCCGAGGCTACTGCCTGCCGCATCGCCTGGTCCAGAATGGAAGAAAACACCGTTCCCTGGTAGACCAGATCGAACCTCGCATCAGCATAGGGGAGGTGACTGGCGTCTCCCTGGTGGAGCTTTACCGCCGGTGGGAGAACGCCCCGTGCCTGGGCAATCAGGTCGGGCATCAGATCAATACCAGCACAGTGTTCGGGTTGGCACCCATAATCAATCCAACGCAGCAATCCGTGCCCGCTCCCACAGCCGACATCAAGCACGCGGTATTCGGGCAGGTGGGTCATTCCCTGGCGGTGCAGTAGCGCCAGCAAAGAGCGTTCGTGCGAGTGTTTCTTGTGGAGGTTGTCCGGCCTGAAGATGCTATAGCGACGGGTGTAGGACGGTTCCGCTGCCCGGCGCTCGTATTCCTTCTGGATACGGTGAAGTTCAGTGGCCTGTCTGGTGTTCATGGTGGTATGTCCTTCCCTACGCCTGCAAGATTCGGGAAACCGGCTCTACATTCTGTATTGCTTCTGCACGTACCGCGCCTGTACAAAAGCGCCCCCCAAGAAGCGATTGGTATACTGCAAACGTATCCCGAATAATGATCGCCTTGTCGAACCGCGCAAGCGCCAACTCTCGCCCGTGCTGCCCCATCTCCCGGCGCATCTCGCCGTTGGTGAGCAGCGTCTGTAACACATCTGCGAGTGCGACAGCGTCTTTCACCGGCACCAGCAATCCGTTCCAGCCATCGCGGACCAGGTCGCGGCAGCCGGGCACATCCGTGGTCACAATCGGTCGCCCACAGGATGCAGCCTCTATCAGCGCTCGTGAAGCCCCCTCCCGGTAGGATGGCAGGCAGACAATGTGCGACTGCGCCAGGAGCGAGGGCATATCGTTATGAAACCCGATCCACTCAACCACGCCTTCCTCGTTCCAGGAACGCAGGTGGGTTTCGGGGATGGACGCGGGGTTATCCGGGTCAGGGACGCCTGCCAGCACAAACTTTCCTGGAACGCCTCGCTTCTTCAGCAATCGCGCTGCTTCTACCAGTTCTCCGATTCCCTTGTCCCAGAGCATGCGCGACGCCAGCAGCACTACCGGCTCACCCGGTAGTTCAGATGCCGGGGCAAATACCTCCGTATCCACCCCGGACCCCATCACCCAAACTGCCTGCGACTCTCGCAACAGATGGCGGGTTGTGAAGACCTCCCGGTCATCCGGGTTGTGGAAAATAGCCCGGACGTGCTTTCCCCAGAAGGCAAAACGAAATCCCCACTCAACCCCGGTGCGAAGAAGGGTCCGTTTCCAACCGTTCCCAATGAACACATAGCCCAGTCCAGTAATGGCATGCACTCTGGCAGGAACCCGTGCCAATCGAGCAGGTAGCGTCCCATAGAGAATCGGCTTCATCTCAACGAGGTGTACCAGGTCCGGACGCGCCAGGCGAAACAGCGAATACAGGTCGAGGATGGTGAGTAGTTCCACCCACGGGTTGCGTATCTTGCGCCGCAGCCGGAGCGGGTAGAACAAAAACCCCTCGGCCTCAATCCGCTTCTGGAAGGGACCTGACGGGGTGGCGACCACCACCTCGCACCCGGCATCACGGACCGCACGCGCCAGCGCCAGCCGGTGCATCCAGAAGTACTGGTCTTCCGTAACGACGAAGAGGAGGCGGGGAGGGTTTGTTGCAGAGATGGTCATGAACGATGGTTTCTCCCTGCATGGGCAAGCTCCCGATACAGCGCCTCATACTGCGCTGCTGCCGCCGTTATACTGAACCGCTCTTCGACCCGCTGGCGGGCGCGGGTGCCCAGTTCCGCCCGCTTTTCTGCTCCCATCTCAATCAACTCCTGCCACGCTGCTGCCAGCGCCTGGGGGTCTCCGGGAGGGACCACCCGCCCGGTGTCGCCAACAATGTCAGCCAGAACACCGATATTGGTTACGGTACAGGGAACAATGCAAGCCATGGCCTCACAAACGACAATACCAAAGGCTTCGCTGGATGAACACAGAGTTGCAATATCCAGAGTTGCTGTAAGGCGTGGAATGTCATCACGACGTCCTAAAAGATGGGCATGAGAGCGAACACCCGCTGCATCAATCCAGTCCGCAAGTTCCTGGTTCTCCCAGGTCACTCCCTCACCGCAGAGCAGAAAGTGGATATCAGGAAGAAGGATATGGAAAAGCCCGGCAGCACGAACAAAGGTAGCATGATCCTTTTGTGGGTCAAAGCGAGCTATCAATCCGATTAACAGCGTATCAACAGGCAATCCTATTTCATCACGCACCGATGCCCTTGCTGATGGATTGGGGCGGAATATATCCAGATCTATTGCATTTGGAATGACAACCATATTCCTTGCAGCGTAGCCAAAGGCAATGTGAATGGATCGGTTCGCCTCTGAGCAGCAAACTACTCTCGCTGGTAGCCAGGATGAAAGCCTTGCACATACCTGGGCCGTCAAAATTGTCATCCGTTTATTTTTTGGGAGTCGAATGTCCCGTGCTGAATATCCCAGGCGATGGGGATGTTTCCCGCCATCTTCGCAGCAATCCCCCCCAACAAGTCTGCGTGGTACATCCACGACTGAACAACGTCCGGGCGGTTTCTCCGAAGGTGGCGAGACAGATAGAATATATACCGCGGGTCCGGTACTCCTCGGTGCATCCCTAATGCCCGTACCGGAATGTCTAATGCCTGGATCTTCTTTCCAACTGGCCCGATGTCTGTCAGCGAGATAACTTCTGATGCAAACTCGGCCCGGTTCATGAAGCGGAGCAGGTGGTATAACATCATCTCCGCACCGCCAGTATCAAGCCCGCCGATGATGTGCGTGACCTTGATCATGTGCCTGCATCCTTCAATCGTGCCTGAGTACTTCCCTGGACAAAGCGCTGCTGTTGAATACCTGATTCTGCCCTTATCTTCTTCTGGGCAAAATACAGGATGACGCAGATGAGAATAGGCAGGACTTGCAGCCGGTAGCGCACCGCCGTGCCCAGGTTATAGGAAACAAAGGCGTAGAAGCCCGCCCAGATGACGATCAGCGAGAGTGCCCACAGCACGATGGGGTTCCACAGGTCGCTCAGGCGTGACCGCTTCACCGCGAGCATCACGAGGATGAGTAATACCCCATTTTCGACTCCGGCCATCGAGCCAAAGAGGGTGCGAACCTCTCCGGGCAGGGGGCGGAACAGAGCCGTGAACATCCCGAAGGGGAGATAGGCAAAAACGCTGTTCAGGCTCTGCATCTTCATATCCACTTTCGATGCGGAACCACCGATATCAAGGTTACTATGAACCGTTTCTATTCGGTTCAGTACATCCTGGGTGGTTTCTAGTTGAAATCTTTCAGTGAACAGATTGAAAGAGGCAGAAACACCTGCGATAAAGAGTATTGAGAAAATGACTTTGAACGTGAGTCCCTGGGTAGCAAAAAGGGCAAAGGTAATGAGCGGGGCTACGAGAATCAGGGCCATCCAGGGACGTATCCAAGTAGCAATGACAACTCCTAGCGCGATGAGCAGGACGTAGAGCACGTTTCGGTGACGGTACTGCCCGATAACCCCGTAGGCATAGAATGAGATGCCGAGGGTCACGATGGGATCTTTGCCGAGCAGGGAGGACCAGAGCAGGATTGACGGATACAGACCCAGGACATAGAGCAGGTGGGGAACATCTCGCTGCAAAAAGAGCACCGCGGCACGGTACAGGGTGTAAGTGGAGATAAGACCGACCATGGAAAAGGTGACCTTGACCCCGTGGTAGGAATCAGGCAGAAACTGGTGGTGCAACCAGACCAACCCCGTGATATGGCTTGTGCCGCTACTATCTCCCAACGCCCCCCATCCATCTTCCATCTGAAGGGCCCGGAAAAAGTATCCCCGTGCATCCATGGCAGCATAGTGGTATTCGTACCAGAGCATGAACCCCAGGGTGACCAGGCAGCGAGCCAGCCACAGCAAGAGCAAGATACGCTTATGCTGCGAGGGGACCGGCCAGAGCAGGATGCTGAACCCAAGCAGGGCCGCCCATCCTATCCCGAAGAGGTAGTCCGACAGCACATCGTTCACACCCAGGTAGCGGCTCGAAACGACCACGGCGTTAACGAGGAGGGGGGTGGTGAGGGCGGCTATGCACCCCACTCCTACTAGGAGGACTTTAGGAATAAATGGTTCCAATCTCTGTCTGTAAAAGGTTTTCATGGGGAGTTCCATTTCGAAAGAATTTGCGCAAAAAATTTCAATCGCTGCTTCTCTTTCTCATGAACGTCCAGATGAAGGATTTCTGTACGAGGAACGCGCTTGCCTTTCCACTTCTCGACAAACTGTTCTATCGCCGGCAGGAAATCAGCGACATTGGTTTCGGTGTTGGGTAGCTGAAGTACGTAGGGAGCTTCTGGTGGCACACTGGAGTCTCGGTAGCCAAGAATGACCGGAAGCCCGTATGCCAGATATTCTGGCACTTTCAACGCAGTTGTCTCATTCATCCCCTTCCGATGCAATGCCAGGGTTCCAATCGCTACATCTGCCTGGAGCATAATATTCCTATAATCGTCCAGATGCCCATGCAACACCATATTTGACGGTACTGGCAGTGGAATATCTGCCTGACCAAACAACCCGATAATATCAAACCGCCATGATGGAAACTGTCGGGCTAAGAGCGGGATTTTGTCAAGACCATGCCAGAGAGCGGGTTGAGCACCGATGAAAACCAGACGTGGATTCGAGTTGTGGGGAACCTGGGGAAAAGGGTAACGTGACAGATCAACGCTGCTCCCTATTATCACCATGGGCTTCTTGTAGTGTGCAGCCTTGTCGGCAATTTCATGTCCCATTGCAACTATCCCTTGCGCCTTTCTCAAAATCCGTCCCCGCGTGGCCCGGTGGTACAGGTATGCGAGTCTGCTAGAGTGTGCTTTGACCTGACCAATGTCGTCGCTAACCAGTTCAAGAATCGCAGGGTAACGGGACATGGCAGCCTCAAGAGAGGGATAGAAACGGTTAAAGCGATGATAGATCAGGTCCGGCATCCAGGCAATCACCCGCTGGATAAGCCGCTCAACAACCAGGAAACGCCTGATCAAACCACGGGGAAAAAGAAAGACCTCTGCTAGTATTCCATCCATTCCAATCCAGGGCACATCTATGGGTGAAAGGATAAATAGTTTTACTTCATGTCCTTCTTCCTTCCAGACCTGAACCTGACCTGCGACCTTTTACGGACTCCGCTATCCCGTTTCATGTCTATGTGAGCTATATACGCTATTTTCATAAAGGTGCTCGCTCAGCACTCAACCTGGTAGGCTTTGAGGATAATTTCCAGCGAGGCCAGGATCAGGAGCGTATGGGCAACATTTGCTTTTCCGGTTTGATGGTTATCCCAAAGCCTGTCAACAATCGTAGCCCCGACGATATTCCGTTGTTTCAAATCCTGGAGATTATTCAATAATACTGCCCTGAGCGAAGATCGGTGCCGAATATAACGATCAAAATCAATGTAATTTGTTTTAGGACGAGGGATATATTTAGGGAACGCATAGGATAGTCCCTGCTGGATAACCAGCCGGGCAATCCACTGCACAAATTGGATCATACTCTTTCTGGAGGAGTAATGTATCCATTTCACAGGAATTGAAAAGAGATCAGGAAACCGTGTATACATTATGGTATTGAAGAGATATTTGTAACGACGGAGAGATGGGTCAATCCCCCACATAAACCGGACAAACGAGTCTTCCATATACGGAGTAAAATAGGTACATCCTGTTAGGAAGAGGTGAGCAGTGGTATATCGTTCCACGTGGTTGACAAAAAAGAGATCTTCATCAATGTCCAGGACATTGGTATACTTGCTTTCCTGGACAAGAAGTTTCTTCCATTCCTCATCATAGTAGGCTCTTGGGAAGTAGTTGCAGGAGCGCGATTCATGGAAGAAAAATTTCGCTACCGCTTCATTGAGATTCTTGCTTACTTCTGGCGAGTAGTGCGATCCTGCTACCCCATCTCCAGTAAACCCGACCCAATATTCTGGTCCGGTTCCGAATCCATCCAGAACATATGTCAATATCATTGGATGAAACAGATAGGCATTTCCATCAGTCAGCAATGCAATACGCTCAAGTCGTTCTTGGGTGAAGGGCAATTTCGTTAAATCAAAGGTGTGGTGACGAGTTCCGGCTTTCTGAGCGACCCGGCTGCCGAGGTCATAATCCAGCGTTCCGGGCGTACCATAGGTATAGGTTGTGATATTGCGGCTCTCGGTCATCTCCAGCAGAGCGGCGAGGATGCCCCGCGAGTCGAACCCGCCGCTGAGCGGGACGATGACCTCCAAATGCGCCTGGTACAACCCTTCGACTGCTTTGAGAAACAGGTCTCCCCCTATCTTGATAAGTTCGCTGACCGGTAGCCCTTCATATTGCTCTCGATCCACAATATCCCGATATCGGAACTGCTCAACGACCCGCCACCCACCATCGCTAATCTCAATAGTTGCCCCTCCAGGGAGACACTGAATGCCCTCAAACAGGGTTTCGTTGCCCGGCACATACCCGATTTTCAAGAACAACGGTAACGCTTCGCGGTTCAGGCGCTTGGTCCCTGGGATGTCGGCAATAGAGTTGTAGACTTTCCCCGTCTTTTGGTCGAAGAAGGTTCGTTTGACGCGGTGTTTCTGGGTGGTTACGACATGGTTTTTTTCCATGGGTTCACCAACTTTCGAGTGCCTGGAGAATGGTATGAACAACCCGCTCACCCGCTTTTCCATCAAAAGGCTCTAGCTGTTCCCGTCGAATACGGTCGCGGCCCGCTGTATCGAGCGTAGGATCATGGAGATAGGCACGGATCGCAGCATCCATTTCTGCGTAGCTTTTGACCAGCCGGGTTCCCCCGGCCCTGATCAAGTTAGCGTAATGATTAAATTCATAGCATGACTGTATCGAGTGATGGTAGACCAATTGGCGATCTCCATCAAACCCGATATTGATGACTGGCGTATCAAAAGCAATTGCATCCAGAGCCAGGGTACCTGGTCCGGTCAATACAACATCTGCGTGCTTCATCAGGTTGAGCAAAAGTTTCAAGTCTGAAGTTGCATGCTTCATTGCTTGTGGCTGCTGATGCAACCCGAAGTCACTTGAGCGTTGAACCTGAACATGGGGAAAATCATTGAGCATCCCAAATCGTGTCATCCACTGATTGTCGAGTGGATGAGGACGGATCACCAGAGTGACTGGCTCAGGGTAGGCTCCGCCTGCAACCTGTTCTGCTATATGACGGGCAACTGCTGGTTCATCAGTTCCCAGGCGAGTGGGATAGGTGCCATATACCAGGAGTCGCCTCGCTGGATCAACTCCTATTGAATGGAAAAACTCCTCGCGGGATACTATCAGGTCTTTTTGATGATACAGGTCAAGGTGCGCTCCTCCTACAACATGTATGCGATCCGACGGAACCTCATGAAAATCTATTAATTCTTGCTTCATTTGATAATTCCAGACCATGAACCTCCGGATATCACGAGGAAGGAGGCCTTTTGTTGTTGGCTGATCCCAACTATTGATGTAGGCAGTGACCGGAATGCCGAACCTCCGGGCTGTGTGGCTAATCATAAAACCAGAAAGGCTTTGCGGAAACGCGATCACAACCAGGTCTGGACAGTATGTTTGGAATAATGACACAAGCCAACCAGGAACAAACCATGGGATCTTCTGATGAAGATAGGACAAAAGGGCAAAAAGAGTTTTACTCTCCGGGTAGGGCCACCCAAGGTAACCTGGCTCCCCGTATTTTTTCCGTAAGGTTATACCTGGAAATTTCTGTTTCAAAAGATGCGTTCTAAAGCCTTTTATATGATTGAAGCGGAAAATCAGGCGTGCGTGTATCTCCTGCTGAATGCGCTCAGACAGTTCACTGAAGAGGAGAGACGTGAGTTGGCGGAGCAACAGAGAAAAGGACTGCCCCTGGAGATTGGAGGAAGTGACACGCTGATAAAAGAACCTTCCTAGTGGCTCCCATCGAATATTTGGTACCCTCTGCTCCATTACATATTCGCCATGAGCAGGGATACCCGAAGCCAGAACAAAGCTGATATGCGGGGTAGCAATCATCTTATCCCAAAGAGGAGTAAAGAGAAAGTTGCGTGCTGAAAAGATATCAGGTAAGAAAATGAGAACTGTCGGACGTTTTTGTTCTGGTCGTTTCATCACGGTATCAGTACCTCAACATCTTCTGCACACGCACCTCGCTCGTTGCCAGAATCCGGGCAATTCGCTCCCCCGCCTTCCCATCGCCGTAGAGATAGTTCGGAGGATACTGCCCATGCTTCATCTGATGCTGAATAGCCTCAATGATCTCATTTCGCTCATACCCAACATCAAGCACGTTCTGGCTCCGCTCACGCCCCATTTGGCGCGAACCAATATTCACCGCGGGAACGCCAAGGAAGGCCCCTTCGCGGATGGCTGCGCTAGAGTTTCCTACCATACACACACACCGTTTCATCAGACGAACGAAGGTCTCGACCGGGAAGTTCTTATAGAATCGCATGGTATCTTGCTCATGGTGCTCACGGAACTTGCGCATCCCACGAGCAATATCTTCCGACCCGGCATCGGCATTAGGCCACAGCATAATAGTGGGTATCTGCAAAGCCTGGAGAGCCATCAACGTTTCGGTTATCTGTCGTTCGCCCTCGCCATATTCTGTGGTCACAGGATGCTGGGACACCAGCAAGAACGGCTCATCCGGGTTGAGGTGTCCTCCCACACCTTCACGTATCAGCCATTCCCGGTCTAATGCCTGGTCATCGTTGCGAGCACTTCCGCAACCAGGTCTATACGCGGGCATCCGGTTACATGTACGGTGTCTGGATGTTCCCCCATGCGGATAATACGTTCTGCCGCCTGCTGGTTGGCCGGAAAATGGATATGTGCCAGCTTGGTTACTGCGTGGCGAACACTCTCATCAATGGTCCCGGTGATTTCACCTCCCATCGTGTGTGCAAGCGGGATATTCATATAGGCTGCTGCGACTGCTGTTGCCATCGTCTCGAAGCGATCCCCGACTGTCATCACAATGTCAGGCCTGAGCAGGTCGAAAATTGTGGGTAACTGCATCAGTCCCAACCCCGTTGACTGGGCCATGGTCACGGGGGTCTCGCCTTCAATGATCATAGATATTCTGGCATCAGGTCTGAAACCATCTGCCTCAATGACCTCGATGACTGACCCGAAGCGGTCAAGCAGGGCCGAAGCTCCAACAACAAGCTGAAGCTCCAGGTCCGGGTGGGACTGGATGGCACGCATCGCACTCTTGATGCTACTGTAGTTTGCTCGCGAACCAATAACAACGCAAATCCTACGCATTGAAGAATATTTCCCTCTATGAACGTTCTACAACCAGTAGATGTTGGGCAGATATCCATTGAGGTAACAAGCCTTTGTGGTTCAACTCCAGGTGTATCAGCCAGGACTGTATACTTCTCCACACCAGCATCCGCTGTATCACCTTATTCAAAACCGGATGAAGACTTGCAATTCCATCTGCCCAATCATGTTTATAATAATCCACGATAGTTCCGTGACCTGAGAATATATCGGGTAACTCATTATAGTTTGATGGTGTGCTATATGGATAGTTCTTTCTGAATACCCGGAAGATTCGGGAATTGGTATACGCCGCATTTGGAAGATTGAGGATAAGCCGTCCCTCCTTTTTAAGTATTCTCATAAATTCATCAATAATGTCACGGTAACGTGGGAGACCAAACAATGTTTGCAGACATACAATAGTATCAACAGAGCTTGTTGCAAATGGAAGAGTATGAATATCACCTAATACTAATGGAATATCGAGATTTCCACGACAGTGTTGCAGAAAGGCTGGACTGAGATCAATTCCCACAACCTTTACATCTCGGCGATCTTGGAGAGAATCCGCGACCCTCCCGGATCCAATTGGAGCATCCAGGCATATTCCTGGTCGAACCCACTTTTTCACAACGGCGAGTTGGACATCATGTTTGTACCGCTTGGTTGGTCTCCCAAATTTGGCGTGGTACTTCTGTGCATTTTGAACATCGAAATTTTCCATCCAGAGCCTGGAGTAATCATCAATCTTCTTCGATCCGCAAAGAGGTGTCTCTACTTCTTGTAACATTACGCGAAATCCTCCTCCTGGATCAACCTATCTTTGGGGACATCTCGAATAGTTCTTTTACCAATAACGCTTTGCAAGCGACACGCAGGCAACCCCGTCCCCGGTTTCTTCAACCCAACCATCGCTTCGGTAATAGAGGTCCCTGCGGGAATAGTGACCAGTGACACGATGCTTTTCTCAAACGTCTGCTTCATGGTAGCAAAACGAGCAACTTCATCCTTATTTACATGCGCGTTGATGACCATTTCGATAGCCCGAATACCCCGCACCAACTCGGCAAACTCTGGCGGCTCCAGCGAATGCCTGGCATCGCTGCCATACATTGCCCGGTTGAAGGTAATGTGCTTCTCAATCACGGACGCTCCCAGAGTCACTGCGGCGAAGGCGGCATAGTTGGTCAGCGTGTGATCTGAAAGGCCAACGGGAAGTTGGTAGCGCTCCCGCATCTCCAGCATCACGTTCAGCCCTACCTGCTCATAGGGGCAGGGGTATTCAGAGGTACATTGCAACACCGTCACCTGGGTATGATAACGAAGGAGTATATTGACTGCCTCGTCCAGTTCTGCCCAGGAACTCATACCCGACGAGAGCAGCACCGGTTTGCCCGTCTGGGCAACAACCTCAAGCAGCGGCAGGTTTGTGACCTCGCCCGACGGTATCTTGTAGCGGGCAACGCCAACGGTTTCCAGCAACTCGACCGCCTCACGGGAGAAGGGCGACGAGAGAAATTCAATCCCACAGGTATCACAACGTGCTTTGAGGCTCTGCCACTGTTCCAGGCGGAAGGCAGTGCGCTCAAAATAGTCATAACGCGGTTCGCCGGTGAAGAATGGCGGCATCGGAGCATCCCGAAGCGTTTCGGCAGATGCAACGTGGGTCTGAAATTTTACGGTATCAGCACCACACTCAGTCACCATGTTAATCAGGCGCATGGCATTGCCAAAACTGCCATCATGGACGGAACCGACTTCTGCAATGATAGAAACCGACACGCTGAGAACCCCTTCCGCCTGCAATTACCCACGGCTCTTCAAAACCCATTCGCACATTCTTAAATCAAACGCATCATCAATATCCAGTGAGTCCTCGCGGCTCATCGCATAGGCAACCAGACGGCTACCATAGAGGGTGCGCTTTTCCAGGAGCAAATCCGTCTTGACCAGATAGATCGCTGCGCCATTGCGGGCATAGTAGGTGGGCTTGCTCTGCCGGAGGTTCTGGCGTTCATCGAAGGGGACCACCGCTTCCAACCATCCTTCCTGATTCAGCCGCATCAGCGACTCCGGTATCATATGGTGCGATGCCCTGACCACACTCACCAGCGAGTCGGCTTCCCGCTGCACAAACTGCCTGACAGCTTCGTTTATGTGCTCGGTGTGGCGTAGCGGTGAAGTGGGTTGTAGGAGCATCACTGCATCCGGCTGGTAGGCCTCGTGATGAAGCAACCACTCAACTGCGTGCAGCACCACCTCGATGCCCGGTGTAGTATCCGTTGCCAGCGCATCTGGTCGCACAAACGGGATTTCAACACCACCTGTTTCCTGAGCAACCTGGATAATCTCCGGGTCATCGCTGGACAGGATGATCCGTTCCAGGCAACTGGCGCGAGCCGCTTCGATGGTCCAGGCAATCAGGGGCTTACCTGCAAGCATCGTGATATTCTTGCGGGGTATCCCCTTTGATCCGCCACGGGCGGGGATGATGCCAAGAACCCGTATCGTCATATGGCAGTACGCTCCGCAATTATATCCAGTATCCTCTGCGTGGCCTGCCCATCGAAACGGGCAATCGTCGGGGCCGCCTTTTGCTGTTCCCGCTTGAGATAGTCATAGTATGAAGGATTCTCTAACACGCTCCGCAGCACTCGGACCAGCACTGCTTTGTTTGTCACTTTGAGCACACCTGGGAGGTGATCATACATAGCGTAGTTCATCCCATAAAAATCAACCACCACCGACGGTATTCCCAACAATACGGCCCACTGAATCGTACTGGAAAACGTTGCGACAAAGAGATGAGCCGACGGAAGCACCATACGCAACGGCTCCTGCAGAATACGCACCCCGTATTGTTTCTCCAGCAACAAGTAACGTTCAGGGTCGGACTTCGGGTGCAGTGAGAGCAGGATGTGTGCTCCCGTCTGAGTTAGCGAAGAAACCAGAAAAGTTATCTCCCGCCAGTGCTGCTCCCAACTGAGGAAACCATGCTCGGCAAGCTGAGGAACCGCACACAGGATGCGCTTCCTGCCTAAGTCTAGACAATAAGTCTCATTTAGCCTGCTCACCAGATCCTGCCCACTGGTTGCCACCTGGTACAGACTATCGAGACTCGGCTGACCAGTCACAACCATTTTCCTCCCTGGTACCCCCATTTGCTGGTAGCGGTTCCACTCTGCGTCGCTGATTACCCCTACCAGGTCGGAGAATCCCCTACCCATTTGCCACGGATTCGGTGGGAGCATTTGCATAGCTGCCAGGGACAGCGTTGTCGCTGGCGGATAGAACAGGAATATACCTGAAGGTGATGTGTAGACCTGTCCAGGATATAGGATTTGCACCAGATATTTCAGCAATATCTGAGGATTTGAGCATCCTTGACACAGGGGCCAGTTCTTCCGAAGAATCGCTGAGCCTTCTGCCTCCGAATAAGCAAAGGGAACGACTAGCTTAAAGCATTGATACTCCCGCGCAACCCGAATAAAAGTTGCCTCGGTGCCACCCCGTCGGTCTGATGACAGCAGCAGGGCAACAGGTCGGTACTGTTCGAACACCCTTCTTACTCGCACGAGTTCTTGACGCAAGAAATGCATAGTTCGTGCTCCAGACACCAGTGTTGCGAGGTCCGAAAGTGGTGATGGGGCATAGAGAGCTTTGCGTCCAATGGTACGAAGGAGAGCAACTATTTTCCTGGCAACATGCAAGTTTGGCATTTTTGGAGTGGCTGGCACGGCTTCCTCTGCTTCAGTTGCCGACGACCTTGGGAAGGAATACCAACGGAGAATATCCAGCCCTGGTGGAGCGTTCCGTGCGACATACTCTTCGAAGGATGCATCCACAAGAATGAGCACTGGCCGGTACCGATGATCGTGGTGCATTGCCTCAGCGACAATCAGGAGTTCCTGAAGAGATGCTGCGCTGGCATGGAGCAGGAAGACAGTGCGGCGCTCGTTCTGAATCCTCTTTGCCTCATCCATCTCCCGATACCCTCACAGATTCCTGAGTTTGTCCCGCACTCTGGCATAGGGTCCGCTCAAATCATGCTCTCTGGCAAAACACTCCAATGCTCCCTGGCAATAGGCTTCATAGTCTGCGAGTATTTGCCGGGCTGCATCAAAAATATCATCTGTACTCCTGACGGCAACGCCACAATGATAGGTCTCCACCAGGTATCGCAAGGATGGCTTGTTATCTACAATGACGGGAACCCCACATTGTAAAAATAACGCCAGTTGCCCTGATGCATGAGCAATCAAACGATCATTTTCACTAAAGTTCTTGTAGAATACTAACCCGATATCGGCAGATGCGGGTACATCTGCCAGCGTTTCAAATGGCACCAGATCCTGGTTGATCCAGCACGTTCCACTTTCTTTCAACGCTTCCATGCTTTCGCTGTCGATTTTCTTCCATGAAAGACCACCGCAAGGTCAGGAGGGCAGCGG
>JAAUSY010000204.1 GCA_012032475.1 Chloroflexaceae bacterium | reverse complement strand
CGCTCGCCGTGCAGGTCCAGCACGGCGTTCAGGAACGAGATGAGGATGGCCGGCTGGTGCTCGTTGCCGAAAATCTTCTTGAAGGCCACATCGTTTTTGGGATTGGCAAACCGCATCGGGTGCTCCTCCAGGTGCTTGAAAACCCTGTCACAAGATTATGTACATTCAGTCTACTGTGGAACCTCCGGGTTGTCAACAACCAGAGCCGGTCAGGTGGGTGCGGGGGTTTTTTCCCTGGCTTCTTCCCTATGTTCGGCTGCCTGGGAGGTGCAAGAACAGGTTCTCCAGGGCAAGTTGTGGGTTGACATTCTCGCGGAGCCACTGCATCGTTTCACCGATTCGGGTGAGGAAGTGGTGGATATCAGGGAGCGCTGCTTGTTGAGCGACCTGCTCCAGCTCCCTCCGTCGGTCTTCGTGGACGATGGGAGCCGGACAACCCGCGGCGAGCATGAGCACATCGCGCCACCAGCTTTGCCACAACTCCAGCCACGCCAGCACGGTTTCCTGTTCGCCCCCCCGATATTCCTTGCTGCGTTCCTCGGCCCAGCGAAACGCCGCAAATCGCGGTTGTGCCTGGATGGCGAGCAGTTCGTCAAGCTGCTCCTGACGAGCCTGAATCTGGTCGGGGGAGCGAGCCAGCGAGAGGGCCCACCCGATACGCCCTCCGCTCCAGGCCGCCAGAATCGCAGCCTGTTCGGTATCCAACCCTGCCTGGTCGCTGAGCGCCTGCGCAACCTGGTGGCGAGGGAGCGTCCCCAGGCGAATGGGTTGGCAGCGCGAGACGATAGTTGCCAGCAGGGTTGATACATTCGCAACGAGAATCAGAGTGGCAAAGGGTGGCGGCTCTTCCAGGGTCTTGAGCATCGCATTCGATGCTTCCTCGCTCAGGCGGTCGGCATCGTGGAGCAGGAAGACCCGGCGGCGTCCCTCATAGGGTCTGAGCGCAATATCTCGCTGCCATTCGCGGATGGTGTCAATTTTCAGCCCTTTTTGACGGGCCGCGTCGCTGGACGAAAGACCCTCCGCCTGGGTTTCCATACTGGCAAGCCGCACATCCGGATGATTCCCCCGCTCGATACGGCGGCAGGTGCGGCACTGGAGGCAGGCGCGCCCCCGCCTGTTTCGCAGTTGAGCGCCTGGGCCAGGCGCAGCGCCAGCCGGGCCTTTCCCACCCCGGCTGGCCCGCTGATCAGGTAGGCGTGGGAATCGTGTCCGGCGGCGATACTCCGCTCCAGGGAGCGAAGGACCCACTCATGCCCGATGATGTCCCATGGCATCACATCGCCCCGTATCCCTGGTTGAACTCGTTGAACTCGTTGAACTGGCGAAACGCCAGAACCGCATTGACCCCCCCGAACCCGAACGAGTTTGACAGCGCTATCTGGATATCGGGGAGGGGACGGGCAACATTGGGGATGTAGTCCAGGTCGCATTCGGGGTCGGGATATTCCTGGTTGATGGTAGGTGGGAGGACACCATGGGTCAGCGTGAGGATAGTCGCCACTGCCTCGACCGCCCCGGCTGCCGCGGTGGTGTGCCCAATCATAGACTTGATGGAACTGATCGGGATGCTGAATGCATATTCCCCAAAGACCTGCTTGATCGCCAGTGTCTCGGCAAGGTCCCCAACGGGGGTACTTGTGGCATGGGCGTTGATGTAGTCCACCTGCTGTGGTGTGATACCCGCGTTGAACAAAGCCCGCTGCATCGCCCGTGCCGCTCCCGCGCCCTGGGGGTCCGGGGCCGTCACGTGGTGAGCATCGCAGGTTGACGCATACCCGACGAGTTCGGCATAGATATGCGCCCCCCGTTTCCGGGCCGTAGAGAGCCGCTCCAGCACCAGGACCGCAGCGGCCTCGCTCGGCACAAACCCATCGCGGCGAGCATCGAAGGGACGCGACGCCTTTTCCGGATGGTCGTTGCTGTGAGTGCTCAACGCCCGCATCGCGCAGAAGCTCCCCAGGCTAAACCGACAGATGGGCGCTTCGGTACCGCCGGCAAGCATAATCTCAGCTTCGCCGCGCCGGATAACCTCAGCGGCCTCGCCAATGGCCTGAGAACCAGCCGCACACGCGGTGCAGACCGTGGTGGTGTATCCGCGCAGGCCAAAATGGATGGAGACCTGGCACGACGGCATATTGGGCACCGCCGCGGGGACAAAGAAGGGGCTGATTTTCATGGGCCCTTTGAGCAGTGCTTGCATCGCTTTTTCTGCTTCTGGGAAAGACGTAGCCCCGCTTGCAATCAGGACTCCGATATCGTAGGGGTCAAACGCACTGAGGTCCAGGTGGGCATCTTCCACGGCCAGTTGCGCCGCAGCAATGGCAAACTGGCTGCTGCGTGACATCCGCCGTGCTTCCTTTGCGTCCATATAATCGGCAGGGTCGAAACCCTGGACTTCGCCTCCCACCTGACACGGAAAATCGCTGGCATCGCACTGGGTGAACCGCCCAACGGCACTCTTGCCTGCGACTAGCCCTGACCAGTAGGGTTCATTGCCGATGCCCAGGGGAGTGAGTGCCCCCATTCCGGTGACGACCACCCGGCGGTCTTCGTCGGATTCATCCACGGCAATGGGGTTGATGGCGGGCAGGGGTTGTTCGATGAAGATTTCTTCGAGTAAGCGGTCAATCTGAGAATCTATCGTTTTTTCTGAGATAAGGCCGTGACTGGACGACAGAGTCAACAGTCGTCGGCGCAGGGTTTCGCGCTGCTGCGTGGTGATATTTGCCATTGGCTGACCTCGACTTGCCTGATAACCTCGGTATTCTGGCGATTATAGCATGCTCATCTGGAAGGCGCAAAAGGATCGCCCCACCGGTCATCATCTTATCTGGTATACTTTGCCCATATGGAATCCCTCTGGCATGAATCTGAAGTGCTGGTGATCGGGTATGGGAACCCGCTGCGCGGCGACGACGGGGTGGGGTGGCACGCGGCGCGGTGCCTGGAGGAGCGCTATAGGGAGCGACGGGACGCGAGGGTCCATTACTCGGTGGTGGCGTGTCACCAGTTGACCCCGGAGTTGGCCGAACCGGTGAGCCGCTCCGCTCTGGTGCTCTTCATTGATGCCTGCCTGGGCGCACCCGCGGGGACCCTGGCCTGCCAGACTATCGCCCCGCCGCCCACCCCGGCCCCGCCCGGTGCCTTCTTGCACCACCTAACACCGCCATCGCTGCTGGCCTGGGCGCAGTGGTGCTATGGAAGCTGCCCCGCAAGGGCCATGCTGCTCACCGTGGCGGGGGCGAACTTCGGCTACACCGAGGCGCTGTCTCCGCCGGTGCAGGCGGCGCTTCCCCGGCTGCTGAACCTGGTAGCGACCCTGATACCCTGATGCCCCTGCGTGACGGGTGATACCAGAAGGCAGGTATCACCCGTCACCGGCCCAGGAAGGGAAGCCAGAGGCGCAAAAACCCTGGCAAATCTTCCAGGTAGGGAACGTGCCCGACCTTCGCCATCACCTCTTCGACAAAGGTGCCGCCGTTGGCCTGATATCGCTGCAACACGGCGCGGACCTGCCCGACCATCGGTTGAGGAGGATAGAAGGACGGGCCGGGCCAGCCGGGCAACACCCCCATGGCTCCCAGGTTGCCCGGCTCCGTGATAGCGCGGTCTGAAACGATTGCGTCAAGGTCGCCACGCACCCAGAACACCGGAGGCTTCGGGGTGCAGTCGGCAAAGGGGCCAAGGTTGCAATATTTCGGGCTGAGCGCATTGTTGACCCCCCTGGTGCCCGGAGCAACGTGGGGCCAGTTGGGAGAAGGGAGGCTATCGCGGGAATAGTTCCCCTCGCTGGTTGACATGCCCATCATCGCCTCAACCAGGGCGTCTTCTCTGGGGAGCCGGAACGCGGGAGCACCAGCAACCAACCGTCTGAGGAGGCGGCGGGGCGAAAAGTCGCTGGTGTCGCTGCGGTCGCCCGCTTGCAGCAGGCGGAAGTATTCCGGGTTGATCAACCGCCCCCGACCCGGCGTAGTCAGGCCAGCAGGGGGTACCGTCCAGGTCCTTCGTTCCGCCAAACCCGTAGGGCGACCCGGTCGCGACCAGGGTGAGCGAGGAGACATCGTCCGGGTGGTCAATCGTATATTGCATTGCCACCACTCCGCCCATCGAATGCCCCACCAGGTCAAACCGATGAAGGCCCAGGGTCGTGACCAGGCTGTGGATATCATCGCTCAGGTCTCGCATGCCGCGGGTGGCGTCAACCGGCAGGCACGCCGACGTCCCGTAGCCGCGCAGGTCGGGAGCCAGCGCAAGAAACCCCACCGGGAGTGCCAGCATGACTTCTTCCCACCAGGTAGATGACGCCGCATTGCCATGGACGAACAGGACGGGCCGCCCCTCGGTTGCCCCGGCCTGGAGCAGGTGTACCCGCCCTCGTGGGGTTTCGAGCATCCGGCTGGTGATGCCATCGAGGTGAGGAATGGGCGTGATAATCATAGCAACTCCTTTGATGACCTATGCGTGCATCTTGCTACCAAATTGCTGTTCCAGGACTTTCTTGTCAATTTTTCCGGCGCCGGTTTTGGGCAGGGCATTCACAAAAACCACCGACCGCGGGATTTTGTAGCTGGCAAGGTGTTGTCGGGTATAGTCCAGCAGTTCATCGGCGTTCAGGCTCATTCCAGCCCGCAGCACGACCACCGCCCTGCCAACCTCGCCCCACTTCGGGTCGGGCACGCCAATGATGGCAACTTCGGCAATGGCCGGATGTCCGAGCATCACGCTTTCGATTTCCGCGGGATAGACGTTTTCGCCGCCGGAGATAATCATGTCCTTGCTGCGCCCGACGATGTAGATATAGCCCTCGGCATCGTGTCGGGCCAGGTCACCCGTGTGCAGCCATCCATCAACGATGGCTTTGCTGGTCGCGCCCGGATGGTTCCAGTAGCCGGGCACGACGTGGGGGCCGCGGATACGCAGTTCGCCCACCTCGTCCGGCCCGCAATCGTTGCCCTCCTCGTTGACAATCCGCGTATCAATATGGAACAGGGGAAAGCCGACCGAACCGGCTTTGCGCTGCGCATCTTCATCGGGCATCCAGAAGGTGTTCGGCCCGGCTTCGGTCAGGCCATAGCCTGTCTTGAAGCAAACGCCCTTTTCAAAGAAGCGCTGAATGACCGGCAGGGGGCAGGAAGCGCCGCCACTGAAGATGTTCCGGAAACCGGAGAAATCTGCCGCTTCCCACCGCGGGTGCTGCTGCATCAGGATGAGCATGGTTGGAACCCCAACAAAGACCGTGACCCGATACTGCGCGATCAAGTCGAATACCTGGTCAATATCGAAGGTCTGGCACACAATCGAACACCCCCCGATATGCACCAGGGGGGTGGTAAAGACGTTCAGGCCGCCGGTGTGGAAGAGCGGAAGATTGAGGATGGTCATATCCTGCGGGGTCAATCCCCAACTCATCACCGTATTGATGGCGTTCCAGGTAACGGTGCCGTGCGTCAGGATGGCCGCCTTGGGCAGGCCCGTCGTGCCGCCGGTGTAGCAGAGTATCCAGGGGTCCGCCATACTCAGGGGAACAACCGGAGGGGGCGTAGGGCTACAGGGCGACAACCATTCCTGCCAGGTCAGGTGGCCCGGCAGGGTCGCATCACCGATCACCACCTGGTGTTCAACCACCATCGAGGCATGGGCGCATATCTCCGTGACTCTGGTGGTCATGTTCTGGCTGTAGATGAGGAGCCGGGGGGCGGCAACCTGGATGAGCTTTTCCAGTTCGGCGGGGGCCAAGCGCCAGTTGAGCGCCTGGAGCACACAGCCGCTCTTCTGGCAGGCAAAGAGGATGTCTAAGTATTCCAGGCTGTTGGTGGCAAGCACCGCCACCCGGTCTCCTTTGCGCAACCCCAGGTGGTGCAAGGCATGGGCCACCTGGTTGGCCCGCCGGTTCCATTCGGCGTAGGTGATTTGTTGGCCCGTACTGGCATCTATCAAAGCAACGCGCCTGGGAGTAAGGCGGGCGCGTCGGCTCAGCCAGTCTACGGCCCCATCGGCAGATAGTTGGGTTTCAATGCGCATGTGTTCTCCCCCACATCAGCTTGGTTCAAACGGCTCGTCTTGTCTTCTTTCTTTTTTCATTGCGATGACCGTATGATAGCATACTCCTGAAGGAACAGGAACTATGTTCCTTGTTCTTCCCAGTTCTTCCCACGACTATTCTTTGTCCTGAAGGAATGCCCGAACCAGCGCGTTGAACACCATCGGGCGCTCAATGGGCAAGGCATGGCCGGCCCCAGGGACAATGACCAGGTGCGTGTTGGGGATGGCGCGGGCAATCTCTCGCGCATGCCAGGGCGGGGTCAGGACATCTTCCTCGCCAACCATGACCATGGTCGGAGCCTGGATGGTCGCGAGCTTCTCGCGGATATTGTAGCCCCGAACCCCACTGATAAGCCCCCGAACTGCATCCACGTTGGCCTGCAACGCCTTCTGCCGCAGGGGTTCAAGGAGATGCTGGTTCTGCTCTAAGAAGGCGTTGCCCCATACCCAGGGGGTCGCCACATCGAACCGCAGCGCCAGTCCTCCGCTTTCCAGCGCCAGGAGCCAGCTTTCCAGCCGGGCCTGCATCAGAGCATCGGTGTGGGCATAGGTGTCGGCCAGCACCAGGCACCCCACCCGCGACGGATAGGCCGCGGCGACCAGCATGGCGATAGCTCCACCATTGGACAACCCGACCAGGTGCGCCTGCTGAATGTGCAGGGCATCGAGCAACCCGACCAGGTCGCGGGCATGCTGGTCGGGGAGGTAGGGGCCGGGCGGCTTGTCCGACTGCCCCTGCCCGCGTGCGTCGTAGAGCAGCACCCGAAAATGGGGGGCAAAGGCGGGAACCTGGAATCTCCACCCGGTCGTATCCGCCAGCAGTCCATTGACAAAAACGACCGGAAACGAGACCCGGTTTCCATACTGTTCGTAGTACAGGCGAATCCCATTGACTTCATGCGTGGGCATGGTGAAACCTTCTTTCCCTGTTGTGTCTAGCTCCGCTGCTCTGGGGCTACGTCTCCTTCCTATTTTGACCCGAAGGATACGAA
>JAAUSY010000203.1 GCA_012032475.1 Chloroflexaceae bacterium | reverse complement strand
CATCAGCACCAGTGCACTGAACAGAAGCCGCAGCGGGAAAGCGGAGCGGTTGCCCGGAGGTCTACCAGTAGCAGCAGGACCAGGGCCCCGGTCCAACAGGTTCCGGCCGCCAGCGCAACCAGCAGCGCAACGGCCCGCGATGGCGGGGAGGGTGGGTGCTCATCGTCATGATCATCAGGGTCAGGGTCATGGTTATGGTCATGGGCGCGGGTGGGCGCGGGCTTCGATGAGCTTGATGGCAGCCTGGATGTTCGGGTCATCGGGTCGTATCGTCAGCGCTTTCTGCAATTCGGACCGGGCGCGTTCGGTCTGTCCGAGCTGAGCATAGGCCAATCCCAGGCTCAGGCGATAGGTTACCTGTTCCGGGTCCTTCTCGACCGCCGCTTTCCATTCCTGCGTGGCGAGAAACCACATCCCCCGGCGCTTATAGTATACCCCGGCTTCGTGGTGCTGCTGGTGGCTCCGGTCCGCCATGGCGGGGATGAAGCGCTGCCGGAGCGGGTAAAAATCGCGGTAGCTCCGCGGTATCAGGATGACCAGGGGCACCAGAATTATCCAGAATGCGAATTCGAATGAGAGGAAGAGCAGTGGGACCATCGAGACGAGCATGGTCAGGTAGGCCCAGCGATGCCGCTGGAGCAGACCAACGGCGACCCCGAACGAGGCCACCCCAAGCAGCAGGGGCACCGCGTAGCGGGCATCACGCCCGACCAGGAAGAAGTTCAGGGCGACGACCATGAGGCTGCCAATTCCCCACAACCCTCCCAGGAACGATAGCGCCACCGAACGGGTCTGGCGCGAGCGAACGCGGACCATCAGGCTGGCGCGGCACTGGGGGCAGGTGCGCTGCTGGTGAGTAGTCTGCGCTCCGCAGTAGGGGCAGAGATGGCTGAGGTCGGGCGGGGGCAACGGTTGCGAGGTCCCTCCCTGCTGCGCTCGTTCGCGCAGTAAGCGCGACAGGCGGGTTTCGGGGAGGGGCGCGGCGTCCGGTCTCGTGGGGAGAGGGGGAGGCTCCGGTGGCCGGCTGGTTTGCGGTGGCGGCGGCGAGGATGGAGGCGAGGATGGAGGCGAGCGGGTGGGAACAACCCGGCTGGTCACCGGGAGCGGTGGCGGGGTCTTTTCGGGAGCAGGGACGGGCACGGGGGCAGGAGCCGCCTGGGCATCGAGCGAGGCCAACCCCTTGCGGGCCTGGGGGTTGTGCGGGTTGATGCGCAGGACGTATTCCAGGCAGGTGCGCTGCTGCGCGGGCGAATCCACGACGGCGGCCAACCACAGCCACCCTTGCTCACTGCGCGGGTCGGCTCGGACCGCCTGCTTGAGCAGGTGACGCGCCTGCTCGCGGTTGCCGGCTCTGGCAGCGGCGATGCCCTGTTGCAGGAGTTGGTTGGTGTCCACCGGTTCGTTATCCGCTACCCCTCCCCTGCGTCGGTGCCCGGCCCGGAGGGCAAGAACGACGGCCCTTCGGGGGGCAGGGAGGGGCGCTTGCCCCATCCACTGGCCTGCCACTCGGTATACACCCGCTGGTAGATGGTGATGGTCTCACGGGCGATATGTTGCCAGTTGTAGAGGTCATGGACTTCCTGCCAGGCGTTGGCAACGCGCATACTGGAACGGTCGGGACACTGGACGGTCGAGAGAATCCCTTGCGCCAGGGATTCGGGGTCGCCGGGGCGGACGAAGAGGCCGGTTTCGTCCTTGCGCACCACCTCCATCAGCCCGCCGGTCTGAGAGACGACCACCGGACTGCCAGCGGCGAAGGCTTCGAGCACCACAATGCCGAATGGCTCGTAGAGCGAGGGAAAGGTGGTCACATCGGCAACGTAGTAGAGGCTGTCACGCTCTTCGTCGGAGATAAACCCGGTGAAGATGACCCGCTTCTCAAGCCCCAGTGCCCGCGCCTGGGCTTTGAGCGTGTCGAGGTAGGGGCCAGACCCCGCAATGACCAGGCGAGCGCCGACCTGCCGCAGCACGCGGGGCCAGGCATCGAGCAGCACATGGAGACCCTTTTCATAGACAATCCGCCCGACGTAGAACACAATGTATTCATCGTCGCTGGCATATTTGCGGCGGAACGCCAGACGCGCTTCGGTGCTGGCAAATGGGCTAGGGCGAATGTGCGTGCCGTTGGGCACCACGTCAATCTTGTCGAGCGGGGTGCGCAGCGTCTCGTGCAACTGGCGCGACATGAAGTGGGAGCAGACGATGATACGCCAGGCTTCGTAGGTCAGTTGCCATTCCACCCCGTCAATGTGGAGGGCCTGCTCGCCATGCAGTGCCCCGCGCCCGCGCCCGCGCTCGGTGGCGTGAATGGTGGCAATGAGCGGGATACGCCAGTATTGCTTCAGCCCGATGGCCGTGCGTGCGGTCAGCCAGTCGTGGGTGTGGATCAGGTCGAACCCCCCGACCTGGAGATAGAGGTCTCTCGCGGCCCGCTCCAGTTCCTGGTTGGCATGCGCCACAAAGCCGATGAAACTGGCAGCATCCATCGTTGGGATGGGCACCCGAACCACGCGGATTCTCGCCGACGGGACTTCGTCTGGCTTTCCCTCACGCAGCCGCGGGGTGACGACCATCACCTCGATGCCCTCTGCCGCGAGCGCCGGGGTGATATCCGCAACGTGCGCTCCCATCCCTCCAATGATGTGCGGCGGATACTCCCACGATAACATCAGGATGCGCATACGTGATATCTCCAGGTCAGGAGACCCTTCCCACTGGACTTACGAGCACAACGTGGTGCCGCTCGTCACGACCCGTTCCCCTTCGAAGGTCGTGCCCTGGGTTCGCGGACGAATCACGACATTCCGGCCAACCCTGGTGCCGGTCGGAACATGGGCGCGGGTTCCGACGAGCGTCAACCCGGTGTTGAGCTTGTCGGGAGCGTCGAGGTTGGGGGTGTTGTCCTCACTGTCGCCAAGAAGTACCTGTTCGCCAATCTGGACGTATTCATCAACGATGCACCGGTCTACCACGGCCCCGGCCCCAATCCACGCATCGCTCAGGATGATGGAGTCACGGATGGTTGCGCCGGGCGAGACATAGACCCCCGGCGAGAGCACCGAGCGTGTGACGTATCCATGCACGCGGCACCCATCGCTCACCAGGCTGTTTTCGACCCGTGCGGCCTCGCCAATTTCGACCCCAGGGCGCTGCGCACTGGTGGTGTGGATGACCCATTCGGGGTCATGGAGATCGAGCGCGGGCGACTCGACCAGCAGGGCCACATTGGCCTCGTAGTAGGCCTGGACCGTTCCGACATCGGCCCAGTAGCCCTTGAAGGCGTAGGCGTAGGTTTCGACCTGCTCGATCAGGCGCGGCAGCAACTCCCGCCCGAAATCTACGTCTCGACCTTCGTTCAGGACTTTGACCAGCAAATCCTTGCGAAAGGCGTAGATGCCCATCGAAGCCATGGGCAGGTCCCGAAAACTCTGGCGCACCGGGTTGCGGGGCTTTTCGACAAAGCTGGTCACCCGGCTGTCTTCGTCAACCCCGATGATACCATAGCGGTAGGTTTCGTGCGGGCTGACATGGTGGATTGCCAGGGTAATATCGGCTTCCTTCTCGTGGTGCATCCGCAGCATCGGGCGATAATCCATTTTGTAGATATGGTCGCCCGCGAGGATGAGCACGGTATCGGCGGGGTGGTCCATGATGAAGTCCAGGTTGTAGCGCACCGCGTCGGCGGTGCCGCGCTGCCACCCCCCGCCTTCGGGGGTGGGCGATGGATGGAGCACCCGCATCCCCCCCTGGGTGCGGTCCAGGTCCCACGGTCGCCCGACGCCCAGGTGGGTGTGGAGCGAGCGGGGGCTATACTGGGTGAGCACGGCGACGCTGTAGATATCAGAATTGACACAATTCGTCAGCGTAAAGTCAATGATACGATACTTTCCGGCAAACGGGAGCGCCGCCTCGGCCCGTTCAGCCGTCAGGATGCTCAGTGCCGGGGAGGCCCCGCCTGCCAGGATAAGAGCCAGTGTTCGTTGCTGCATATACACCCCATCCTTAAAATTACACGGTTTCGCCACTGGGTATATCGCCACCGGGAAAGGATTCTTCTTCGCGGTCGGCATTGATGAGGACGTTGCGCCCGATGCGGATGCCGGCGGGAATACGGGCACTCTTTCCGACGACGGTGATGCCGGTGGTCAGTTTGTCCGGCTGGTTGCGGTTGGGAATGCTGAAGTCGTCTCCGTGACCCAGGTGGACCCCGGCTCCAACCACGGCGAGCTTATCCACAATGACCTTGTCGAGCACGGCCGCCGGGCCAATCCAGGTATCGTTCATCACCACGCTGTCGCGGACGACCGCGCCGGGCGAGACATAGACCCCCGGCGAGAGCACCGAATGCTCAACGGTTCCGCGGACGATACATCCGTTGCACACGAGCGAGCGACTGACGCGGGCCTGGGGGCCAATCTTGACGGGCGGCTGTTCTTCGCTGCGCGTCTGGATGAGCCAGTTGGTATCGTACAAATCAAGCTCACAGGATGGGTCGAGCAGTTCCATACTGGTTTCCCAGTAGGCCTGGATGGTCCCGACATCCACCCAGTATCCGCTGAAGCGGTAGGCAAAGACCCGCTCATCGCTTTCGGAGATGAGCGAGGGAATGACGTGCTTGCCAAAGTCAATGCGTGGCCTGGCTTCGGTGCCTTCGCTCAGGCAGTGCTGGAGCACGTCCGCATTGAAGATATAGACTCCCATATTTGCCAGGGTGCCTTTGTCGCGGTCTTTGGGCTTCTCCGAGAATTCCACCACCCGGTCATCCTCGTCGGTGGTCATAATCCCGAAGCGGTCGGTTTGTTCCAGGGGCACGTCCATCACAGCGACGGTGACACTGGCTCGCCGTTGCCGGTGCGACTCGATCATGGCGCTGTAATCCATCTTGTAGATGTGGTCGCCAGAGAGGATGAGCACCAGGTCCGCATGGTTTTCCCGAACGAAGCCCAGGTTCTGGTAGACGGCGTCGGCCGTGCCTTTATACCAGCTCTGGTCGTTGCGTCCCTGGTAGGGTTGGAGCAGCCGGGCCCCCCCGCGGGACCGGTCCAGGTCCCAGGGTCGCCCGATACCAATATGTCGGTTGAGTGAATGGGGGCGATACTGCGTCAGCACCGCCACATGAAAAATACCAGAATGAACACAGTTGGAGAGGGTAAAATCAATGATGCGAAACTTGCCGGCGAAGGGCACCGATGGCTTGGCCCGTTTTTCTGAGAGCACGCTCAAGCGGGTTCCTTCGCCTCCTGCCATAATCATTGCGACCGTGCGCATGCCTTCCTCTTCCCCAGGCTATTGCTATTGCCACAGACACTTGTCCTCCGTGCTCTGATTGTACCGCGAAACGGGGGAGAAAGCAAAGCCAGCTCTCTGGTCGCCGCTCTTTGCCAGGATGCCAAATCGTCGTATAATAGCGCAAACAACGGCGTTGTGATTGTCATGACCTGAGCTAAGGAGCTAACCCGATGACTGATGGTCTTCCACAGGGGTCGAATGACCTGATTCAATACCCTTCACAGACCCCCTTCACCTCCCCGACCTGCCGATTGCACCCGCAAACGACCTGCCCGGCGTTTGTCGCGCTGCGGATGTTGTCGCGCCTTGAGGGAGCACAGCCGGTGCTGGTGACCGATGCCGGCTGTTTCTATGGGTTGAGCTTTATCAATCATTTTTATGGTGCTCGCAAGAGCATTCTGGCTCCCGCGGTGGGAACAGCCGAGCTGTCGAGCGGCAAATTGCAGGAAGCCGCGCTAGCGGCGATTGAAGAAGCGGCCAGAGACCCGAACGTCAGCCTGATACCGGTGCTGTCGTTGTGTGTCTCCGAAACGGCCGGGTTGGTCGAGGAGTTGCTCCCCCGCGAGTCCCATGGGAAACCCGTGGTGCTCATTCGGATGCCTTCTTATGCGGTCCATGCCCACCCGGATGCGAAAGATATTGTCACCGCGGTGTTGCTGCGCCGCTTTGCCGATACCGCGTCGCCCACCGAGGAAAAAACCCTGGTGCTGCTTGGCGAGGTGTTTGCCGCAGACCCCCTGATGATAGACGGGGTGCTGCGGAAGATGGGAGCGCGGGTGCTTGTCACGCTGCCCGGACGACGGATTGACGAAGTGCGTCTGGCGGGCCGGGGGGCTGCGGTTGCGGCGTTGCACCCCTTCTACCGCGAGAGCCTGACCGTTCTGCGCGAACGGGGGGTGGCGGTCGTGGGGGGAGCACCGAGCGGGGCCGAGGGCACCGCCGCGTGGTTGCACGCGGTCGGGATGGCCCTTGAGCTGGATGAGCAACTGGTTGAGCAGGTTGCCAGGGAAGAAGAAGAAAAAGCCCTCCGCTTTCTGGACGCGCAACCTCTCAAGGGGTTCACCGTTCTGGTGTCGGGCTATGATGGCAACGAGATGCCCTATACCCGCTTGCTGGTGGAGAGCGGGGCCTATGTGCCCTATCTCAGCACCAGCATTGCCCAGAGTGCGCTGACGGCGGCCGACGAAGCGTGGCTGCGGGCCCGCGGCACCGAGGCGGTGGTCTATCGCAAGACGTTTGAAGATGACCAGAAGGCGCTGCTTCACTGGAAGTTCGACCTGGCGTTCAGCGGCACCACGATGCTGGCCTCCTATGCGAAGCACCACGGCATCCCGGCGGTCTACTTCACCAACATTCTGAGTGTGCGTCCGCTGTTCCTTTCCGGGGGGATGATTGCCAGTATCAGCACGGTGCGGGAACTGCTCAACCGACGGCATATCTACCGCCAGATGCTTGATTTTTTCAAAGAGTAGTCAACGACTACCCGCTTCAGCGCCACGTCGTCAAGGTGACGATGCCCGGGTAGTCCTGCATACCGGAGTGATGCACAGTTACCAAAACCATCGCGAAATCTTGCATTCCCCATTAGAATGGGAGCAATGCCGACTGCTGATAGCGTTGATGTTTCCCCGCCGCGGGCGGTGATGACCTGCGCCCGATGGACCCGTAGCGGGTATCTGGGCGGGCGGTTGCACTGCGGGCAACGCGGGCGAAAAGGAATAATCTTGATGGCGACGACCCACCATCGCTGGGTGAGCCAGATCATG
>JAAUSY010000039.1 GCA_012032475.1 Chloroflexaceae bacterium | reverse complement strand
GCTCCGCACCCGCGGGGGGGGCGGCTTCGGCCTCCGCTTCGGGCGGGGTTTCCCATTCCCACTCCGGCTCCGGCTCCAGGCCCTGCTCCTGGTTGAGTTGGGCAACTTCTTCGGGGGAAAGGCCAAGTTCCTCCAGCGACAGCGGTGCAATGACCGGCTCCGCACCCGCGGGGAAGTGGTCTGGTTCTTCCAGGGAGAACGGCAACGGCCCGTCCTCTGCCTCCTGCACTATTTCAGCCCCTCCCGTGATGGTTCCAACTGCCTCATCCTCGTCAGCACGGAGGGAAATGTTGTCGTCAGAGAAGAATTGGAGTGCTTCCTCGTCATCCACCGACACCGACAACAAAGGTGGCTCCTCCTGTGGCGGAAGCTCCTGCCTTCGTTGCTTGAGCTTGGAAAAAATGGACGTTCCCGGTCGTTCGCGTGCCCGCGGCTCACGCAGAAAATCCGTGCCGGACTTGGACGACGGGAGTTGCCAACTGTAGACTCCCGTGTCCTGGTGGGTCTCTTCCTCGGTGGTTGTTGGGAGCGGCTCCGGTCGAGTAGGCCGGCCCGGAACTGGATGGGGTGATTCTCCCGATTCTTCCAGGGAGAATGGTTGAAGCGATGGGGGAAGCGATGCGTCTTCCTGACCCGGAATGTTTCCCAGTTCGAGATCATCCAGCGAAAACGGCTGCAATGAACCGGATATACCCTCGCGATTGAGCGACTGGTCTTCTTCTCCCCACGATGCTTCATCCATCGAATCCAGCGCATCGGTTGACCAATCGAATGGGTCAATGTTTGCCAGACTCTCCGGAGATCTGGGGGATCTGGGGGTTCCGTGCTCAGGCATACCAGCAGGTTTGGCCGGCTTTTCCCTGGATGGCAACCTCTCAGGTGGCAACCTCTCAGATGGTGGCAACTCAAATGGCTCAATCCCGGCGAACGCACCCGGAGACTCCATCCCAAACGGTTGGGCGGGTTCCTCGCCCGATGGGGATACCCCGAATGGCTCAATCCCGGCGAACTCATCCAGAGACTCTATATCAAAAGGCTGGGCAGGCTGGGCAGGCTGGGCGGATTCAGTGGGTTGGGCGGGTTCCGCTGCTGATGACGGAACCTCCGTCTCGCCCTGGTCTTCATCCTCAAAACCCCAACTGAACGGTTCCATCTCTGGCAAGTCCCCCCCTGCCGATGAAAACTCCGGTTCGAGGGCCTTTGGAGGTGTCGGAGGCGCTTCTTGCTGCTCTTCCTCTTCCCATGCTTCCCCCGGAAGAGGAAATTCCCCCAGGAAATCCGGCGATTCTGGAGCCGGCGGTGCTTCCGCCTCGAACGCGAAATCGTCTGCTTCCCGTTCACCTGCTTTGTGCATCGAAATGGACGAAGGGGGTTGGGGCCGAGGTTGCCCGACATCACCGATATCACCGACATCACCGACATCACCGATATCAAAGGCAAAATCGAAAGGCTGAACATCCGATAGCTCTAACTCGTCTCCCTCCCCCGCCGCCCCTCCGGCACCTATTTCCTGCGGCGAGCGACCGGGCGACTCGCTCACGCCATTCCTACGCCCGGCGTGTTCAGGCTCCGCAAAGGTGAAAGGAGCCACCGGTTCTTCTGAAGACACCACAGCCGCACCACCCGGAAGCCCCAGGAGTTGCGAGAGGAAATCCTCATCGCTCAGAGGAGACAGCGGAGCGCCATCAGCGGACATGGTCACTGGCGGCCCCTGGGTCACCTCGGTTGCCGGGGTCGAAACGACCTGCTTTTCCTGCTCGCGGCGAAGCCTCCACTCCAGTTCATTCCACTGGGGCAGACTTGTGGCTGGCACCGGGGCATCTTCCGGAATGGCCCCGAACAGCGCCGTGGCAACCTGCTGGTAGGGGTCGAGTTGCTGAGCAGCACACCAGTAGCGTTCGCCGGTCGGGTCACCCGCCGCAAGTTTGATATACCCAAGCAGCAAATTCGCCTTGAGCACCTTCCGACGCTCGGTGAGAATCTCCTCACACACCTCGACAACCATATCTTCCTCGCCCTGACGCCAGAGCGCTTCAATCAACCCGACGCGGGCGTCGAAGCGGTCGGGTTGATCAGCCACAACGCCGCGAAATTCCTGGATAGCCTGGGGAAGCATATGCCCCTTGGCATAGAGACGCGCCAGACCTGGGCGACTCAACCGCAACTGCGCATGCTCACTTCCCCACGCATCTACATAGAGTCGTAGGAGTTGGGTGCGCAGTTCGGCCATGTCAGGTTTGATTTCCAACGCTTGCTCGAACTCACTCATCGCCCGATCCAGCCTTCCCTGCCGCTCATAGGTAATACCGATACCAACATGGGCCGGGATATTCTCCGGGTCAGCGTTCAGGACCTGGCGAAAAGCCGCTTCTGCCTGCTCAAACTGACGGGTGATGAGGTAGGCTTCTCCCAGGAGGCGATGTGCTTCGAGATTATCGGGGAAGTGTTCGAGAAGGTGCTCAATTAAACCTATCGCACGTTCTGTCTCATTCTCTTCAAGCAATCGTTGGGCTTGATCATAGACCGCTTGTAGGGTTGTTGTTGCCATTATTGGCCTCTCCTACGACCAGAAACTTACGGATACGGAGTCAATATCGGGAAAAAAGCAGCGGGCCCGGAAACGGAAGCGCGACGTCATAAAGGTTTACGTTCTACACAAGAACATCCCATGTCTATGCGTTTGACCGCGAATCTCCCATGGGTTCTCTTCAAAGATTGATGATACGGTTTTTATTGTATCATGAAAGGTGGGAGGTTGCAATACCAGGTGGTATTTGCCCCCATGCCATCACTCCGCAAGCAACGAAACCCGCTTCTTGCATCATACCATACATTGTCCGGTTCCTCACCCCACCGGGGGGCACATCCACTGGCACTCACCACTGCTCCCGGCCCCGGACCTTGCTTCCAGGCAGGGAGGAGCGAAGAAATGTGTTACAATAGGAGCACGGAGAACTCAACGTGGGATCATTCCAGATCGAAACCGAATCAAGGGATCTCCGATACCGGGAAACGTGTGGTGTCTGGAGCAACAACCAGGAGCAGGTGACGGACCTATGGATTTTTTCGAAAAACTCAGCAAAACGGTTGCCCAGGGGATAGATCGGGCGAAATTTGAAGCAGACAAGTTTCAAAAGATTTCTCGCATCCAGGGAGAACTGAACGAAATCAAACGAACCCTGGATAGCACCATGATTGATCTCGGATTTCGGGCATACGACCTGTACCGGGCCGGGCAGATCAGTTCAGCATCGGTTGCCGAACTGGTCGAGGCCATTGACGAACTGCGTTCGCACCTGGTTGTCAAAGAAGACGCGCTGAAAGAGGCCCAGGCGGTCATCTACGAAGAACCGGAGGTCCCCGAAAAACCCCCGGCCACCCAGACCATCATGATCGAAAAAGAACCGCCCTCCTTGCACCAGGGGCCTCCCCCGCCTCCCCCGGCCACCGGTACCAAGGCATGCCCGGCGTGTGGCTTTCAGATGCCGCTGCGGGCCAGGTTCTGCCCCCGGTGCGGGCACCACGTTGGAAACTGATGGAACTGGAGCAGGGCGAAAGAGTCGGGGGGCAGCATCAGGCTGCCCCGCTGCAATCCCCACCAGCTCCGCCGCGCCGTACGAAACAGGTACCTAGAAGGGTTCGATATGATAGATTCGCCCCCCATCGTCACTGGCCTGGATATTCTCATCCCTGGCGAGCATAGTTTTGCCCGTAATGGCGCTGATCGCCCCGACCAGCACGCCGAGCGTATAGATCGGGCTGGCGCACTCCGTTGAGTACACCTCGTAGCCGCCATTGGCCTTTTCCTCCACACGTTGGACCAGGCAGAGGCGGGTTCCATCGGGTCCAAGGATCTCATACAACTCCCGCTGGATTTCCGCAGCCCCCAGGCTGCTGCCCTGTTTGCCCATCTCTTCAACAATATCATGACCGCGTTGTCGTCCTGCATCCATAATGAGTGCCCGCCCGGCCAATTCTTCGGCCCCGTCGTGCAGGTAGCGGAAGCAAAGCACACTCATGAAAGGACCAAGGGTCGGACGGTTAATCGTAATATCGCGCATCGCACACCTCCTTGTCGTGCATGGTCGTATATCCCTCTCAGGACCCTATACCCTAAAGGACCTTCCCAATTTCCCTGGCTGCGTCGCGTCCCTCAAGGCGAACCATCCCCAGGTTGGCCCCCTGCCGCAGATTGATAGCCAGCAAGCTCTGGTCGCCAGCCGGCATCACCATAAACAGGCCACCATCGGCGTCAATGATGGTCTCTTTCGGAACCCCAATCCGCAATTCACCAGACACCCGCCGGGTGACCCCCATCATTGTGGCAGCCACCGCGCCCACGCGGTCGGCATTGACATCCGCGGACATGCGAGAGACGAGAACGATACCATCCATTCCGACCGCCGCTGCTCCGGCCACATCGGCCCCGACATTGGCAGCGAGCCGGTCCAGAACCTCTGCGATTTGTTCCTGTCGTGTCGCCATTGTGTTAAGCTCCTTGTTTGATTCCCAGGCGAAGAACCGTTCTTCCTGCTACTTTCTAGGTGTTCAAAGGTACTCGCAAGTACGCTTTGTCCATGTTCGAAATTCCTGCTTCGTCCTGCGCTGCCTTCTCACGTGAAGGTCTTTCATGCAGTCCACAGGCGTGTTTTACGTCCCGACGTAGCCACGGCCGGGGACGGTTGGTTGAGGCACCAACAAGCCTCATTCCTTCCAGGTGCTCGTGGTATGGTGCGCATCCTGGGTATTCCTGTTCACTTTCAGGTGTATTTTGCCTATCTAGCTATAGCTCCTCTTCCACGTAGGTATCAGGGACGACGTTCTTTCTGGATAAGGAAATTGACTGATCTCATTATAACACTCTTCACGAGTGCTCAACCACCTTCGTTGGACGATGGTTGGGCACCCGCCGCGGCTCCAACGTCGCCTGCAATCGGTCGCCCATGCTCGTCAGGCTGAGCACCGTAAGAAACAGCGCCAACCCAGGAAACAACGCCATGTGCGGGGCAATATCAAGAAAGTCTCTGGCATGGTAGAGCAACCGCCCCCAGGTGGGGGTATCCGGGGGGAAGCCCAACCCCAGAAAGCTCAGGGTTGATTCCATCACGATGGCCGAACTGACCGAGAGCGTGGCCGCAACAATGACCGGGCTGAGCACATGCGGGAGCACATGCACCCGTATGAGGCGGATGGGAGACGCACCGAGGGCCCGCGCCGCCACCACAAACTCCATCTCCCGCACCGTCAGCGCCGTGGCCCGCACCAGCCGGGCCACCGTCATCCACGAAAGACCACCAATGACCAGGGTCACCAGGGCAAAGGGGCCATATTCTGGCCCGAACAGGCTCGTAGCCGGGTCCCGAAAGAGCATCATCGTGAGCAGCAGCAGCGGCAGATGGGGCAGCGCCAGGAACGCATCCGCCAGTCGCATCAGCAGCGCGTCCGGCAAACCACCAGCAAAGCCTGCCACCACCCCCACCGCCGTGCCCAGAACCGTCGAAATCACCATGGCTCCTAGCCCCACCCCGATGGAAACCCGGCCACCAACCAGCACCCGCGCCAGCATATCCTGCCCCAGGTCATTGGTACCAAACGGATGTTCCCAGCCAGGGGGGCGCGTGGCCTGGGAAAAATCTATGGTACCCGGAGGGTGTGCTACAACCAACGGCCCCACCAGAGTGCTCAGCACGATGAACAGAAACAGGGTGGTGCTCACGAGAGGAAGAGGAAGCTGACGCGGACCGGGCGGTCGTTGTGAGCGAGCGTGCGGCCTCATCCAGTTCCCACAGGTTCACCGAGCCGGACGCGGGGGTCGAGCAGGCCATAGAGCACATCAGCAACCAGGTTGCAGAGCACCACCAGGATCGCATAGAGAAACGTGATCGCCATCACCACGGGGGTGTCGCTGGTCTCGATGGCCCGCACCAGGAGCGAACCAATACCCGGCACGCGGAAAATCTGCTCCGTGACAATCGCCCCGGTAAAGATGGTAGGAATACCCAGGGCGACTAGGGTGATGACCGGCACCAGGGCATTGCGCAGGATATGGCGCGAGACAATGAAAAATTCGCGGATGCCCCGGGCCCGCGCTGCCCGCACATACTCCTGGTGCGCCTGGTCGAGGATGGCAGAACGGACGAACCGCATCAGCGTCGCCGTCTGGAACAGCGCCAGCACCGCCACCGGCATCGCCGACTGCCGCAGCAGCGCAGCCAGTCCCGCCGGGTCGGCCACTTCCAGCGTGCTGGTGTAAATCGAAGGGAGCCAGCGAAGTTTGACGCTGAATACCAGAATGAAGAGGATGCCAGTCAGAAAGGTCGGGGTCGAAAACCAGGAAAGTGCCCAGGTTGTAGCGGCGCGGTCGAAGAGGGAGCCAGGCTTAAGCGCCGAAAGCACGCCGAGCACCAGCGACAGAACCAGGCTCACCCCATAGCCGGCCCCGACAATCCAGAGCGTGGTTCCGAGGCGTTGGGCCAGCAGCGTGCGCACGGGCATCTGGCTCGTGAAGGAATAGCCCATCTGCCCGCGCAGGAACGCCGTCACCCATCGCACATAACGAATGGGGAGGGGCTGGTCCAACCCCAGAGCAACCCGCAACTGTTCGCGGGTTTCCGCCGACACGGCGGGGTTGAGGGCAAATTCCGCAAGCGGGTCGCCGGGCGCAAGGGTAACAATGGTAAAGAGCACGATACTGATGATGATGAGCGTGGGGATGGAAACCAGGGCGCGGCGGAGGAGATAGGTCAGCATGGCAGGATGGTGGGTGTTTGTGTTATCATACCCATGCAGTCCCTGGTAAATCCTCTCCCGGTCTTTACCGGTGATGATCCAAGGGTTAGACGTAATGAAAGCGGGGTGAGGGCAACACCGGTGTTGCCTCACCCCCCCTGTCTCCCCCCCATTCCCTCAGCGCCGCCGCCAATCCTGGATATTCCACACACTCTCGTCCCACGGCGTAAGTTCTACCCCCTCAAGGGAGTTGCTCACCCCGGAGACGCGGGTTCGGTGAACCAGCGGAATCAGTGCTACGTCTTCCACCAGCAAATCATTCATCTGGATAAAAAGCTGGCGGCGCTGTTCGGGGTCCATCTCACGCGTAGCCTGCGCATACAGGGCATCGTAGGCCGGGTTGCACCAGCGCTCAACGTTGTTGGCCGACCAGTCGTTGACCTTCTGCGTAATCTCATCGCAAATCCACCCCTGCATATAGGCGCCGGGGTCGGGGCTGTCATAGGGGATAGTGAACATCTGCAAGTCGGCATAGAAGTGGGAATAGGTGTCGGGATTGGCCGGGTCATTGTCGAAGAAAGCCGCCGAGTCAATGCTCTTCAACTCAACCTCAACCCCAATCGCTTCGAGCGACTGCTTGACAATCTCCTGGGTCTTCTGGCGCACGGAGCCGGTCGCCGTCTGGAACAGCACGTGCATTATTACGCCGTCTTTGTCGCGGATACCATCGCCATCGTGGTCAACCCACCCGGCCTCATCCAGCAGGGCGGCAGCCTGGTCCAGGCGATATTCGTAGGACGTATTGGGCGAGCGGTAGATGGGCGGCTCAACCAGAATGTTGCTGGTCGGGCGACCGTTAGCCCCATAAAGTTGGGTGGCAATCGTTTCGCGGTCCATCGCATAGGCGAACGCCTGGCGCACCCGTTTGTCGCTGAAGAAGGGGTGCGGGAACTGCGTGCTGGAGCGTTCCCCATCGCTGGTTTCCCGGTTCGGGTCAGTCTGGTTGATGAGAATATGCTCGACCAGCGGCCTGGAAACCGTGATGACCTGACCGCTGGTCGCTGTCTGCTGGAGCTGGTCCAACACCTGCGCCTCCACCTGGAGATTCTCCGCAAAGTCAACCTCGCCCGTCTGGAGCACCGCACGGGCCGCCAGGGTCGCATCCCCTCCCCCTTTCAGCTCAACCCGGCTGAAGAAGGGCTTGCCCGGTTCCCGGAAATACGGGTTAGCCTCGTAGACAATCGTATCGCCAGGGACGAAAGACACCACCCGGTAGGGGCCGGTGCCTACCATCATCGGGTTGGCGGGAGCCTCCGCCCCCACTTCCGCGACCTCCTGGGTGGGAGAAACCGCAGTCGTAGCCGGAGCAACGCCAGGGCGTGGGATAATCAACCCCCGCGGCCCGACAAAAGGCAGCGACCAGGCCGGGTTTGGCTCTTTGAAAACAACCTTAACCGTATGGTCGTCAACCACCTCAACCTGCTCCACCAGGTCATACTGTGCCCCACTGGTTGCGGCATTCGCCGGGTTCGAAATGAACTCATAGGTGAAGAGCACATCGTCGGCGGTGAAGGGGCGTCCATCCGACCAGGTCACCCCCGGCTTGAGGTGCCAGATAACCCAGGTCCCATCCGCTGCCACGTCCCCATTCCCCAGGGAGGGGATATCCGCCGCCAGGAAGGGTACCAGGGTGCCATGCTGGTCATACGAAGCCAGCGGTTCGCAGATAATCCGGCTGGCAAAGTAGTCTTTGCTGCCGCGGGCAAGGTGCGGGTTGAGGATGGTTGGAGCCTGCCACAACAGCAGCTTGAGGGTGCCCCCCTGAGCCGAACGGGTGACCACTGGCGTTGCGCCGGCGGGGTGGGGGGTTCGAGGGATGTCTCCTCCGTCAGTGCTGGCGTTGCTGCCCTCAGTGCTGGCGTTGCCGCCAATGTTGCTGCCGGTGCTGCGGTGGCTGCGCCCATCGTCGGCGCAACCCCGGTGGGGGGGAGGGGTTCCTCCTCCGTGCATCCGGCGAGTACCACCAGGGCTGCGACCAGGAGCACCATCAGGATAGCCCCCAGCGGACGGCCCCCCCCGGCGCGGCTCCGCAACCGGTGGGAGGCTTCCAACTTCAAAATACGACTGCCACGACAAACCACACCATCCAGGGAATCATTCATCATATATTTGTATCTTCTACCAATAATCTACCAGATACCGGTGAACTTGCGCGTGGCGAATAACGCGACTTGCTACTCGCCGTTCGTCACGCGTCACGCGTTACTGGTCTCATTCCTCGCCCAGAATGCCTTCAAGGATAGACGGCCTGGGCTTGCCACCGTTCTCCTTCCCAAAGTTGCCGTGTCGAAACACAATCGAACCCCCGGCCATGGTCAGCATCACCTGTCCCTTGAGTTCTTGCCCCTGGAGGGGAGTGTTCTTCCCCTTCGAGGCAAACGTCGCCGCATCCACGGTCCAGGTCAGTTCCGGGTCAAAAATGACAATATCGGCCCGCTGGCCGGGCCGGAGCGACGAGGGAGAACGCCCCAGGACCTGGGCCGGCCCCTCCGTGAGGCGCGAAACGACGTTCATCAGGTCCAGCGCACCGCTGTGAACGAGGGTCAGCACGAGCGCCAGGGCTGTTTCCAGGCCACTGATACCACACGCCGCCAAGCCATATTCACAGGCTTTGTCAACCGTCGCGTGGGGGGCATGGTCCGTGGCAATGACATCAATAGTGCCATCGCTCAATCCCTCAATGAGCGCCTCCACATCATCTTCGCCCCGCAGCGGAGGGCTGACACGCGTCCGCGGGTCGTAGGGGGGCAGGAGCGTGGGATTGAGCTTGAGTTGCGAACGCAGCCCATCATTCGGCTTCTTCTTGCGCCGGGCACGAGAACCGGTGCGAGGCGGGGAAGCCCAGGACGGAGCAACCTCCTGGGTCATCAGCGACCCCAGAACCCACCGGTCGGTGAGTGTGAGATGGTGCGGGGTGACTTCGGCGGTCACCCGGACGCCGCGCTCCTTTGCGTGGCGGATGAGCGCAACTCCTCCCGCCGTGCTGACGTGGCAGATATGCAGGTGCGCCCCGGTGTGCTCAGCCAGCGCAATATCGCGGGCAATCTGGGCTTCTTCGGCAGCAGACGGGTAGCCCGGCAGCCCCAACCGAACACTGACGGCCCCTTCATGCATGGCCCACCCGGCATTGAGCCGACGGTCCTCGCAGTGGCTCATCATAGGCAGGCCGAGCATACTGGCATACGCCATGGCGTTGCGCATCACTGCCGGGTTTTCGATGGGGCTTCCGTCATCGCTGAAGGCAATACACCCGGCTTCGGCCAGTTGGGCCATCTCCGTGAGCGCCTGTCCCTGTCGTCCAACCGTTGCAGCCCCGACAATATCCACATGCACATGCGCCTTGCGGCGGCTGATATACCGCACATGGCGTACCACTTCGGGAGTGTCGTAGGGCGGCTGCGTGTTGGGCATCGCACAGACCGTGGTGAACCCTCCCCGCGCTGCTGCCAGGGTGCCGGTCGCAATGGTTTCCTTATGCTCCTCCCCCGGCTCGCGCAGGTGGGTGTGCAGGTCTGTGAAGCCGGGCGACACCACGCACGCCTGGGCGTGGATGACTTCAATATCGTTTCCCGCGGATTCATAATCCGGGGTCTGGTCGGTCATTTCGAAGACGCGGCTCACCTTCCCATCTTCAATGAGAATGTGGCCGAGGGTGATGACCCGCTGGACCGGGTCGAGAATACTGCCATTTTTGATGAGATATCGCACCATCGCTCCCCTCTCTATTCCCCCGCGAGCCGATAGAGCAAAGCCATTCGGACCGCCACGCCATTGGTCACCTGCTCTTCAATCACCGACTGCGGCGACGTGGCAACTTCGGGGGTAATTTCAACGCCCTCGTTCATCGGGCCGGGGTGCATCACCAGCGTGTGGGCGCTCGTGGCGGCCAGGCGCTCACTGGTGAGCGCAAAGAACCGGCTGTATTCGCGCAGGGATGGCAGCAAGCCGGCCTGCTGCCGTTCTTTTTGCAGCCGCAGCGCCATCACCACATCGGCCCCATCCAGGCACTCATCCAGGTTGGAACTCAGGCGCACGTTGGGCCAGGAAGCGTGCCAGAACGGCAACGGACCAAGGAGGGTGGGCGGCGCACATAGTGTCACGTTGGCTTCCATCTTCGTCAACCCCCACAGGTTCGACCGCGCCACCCGGCTGTGCAGGATATCGCCAACAATCACGACATTCAATCGCTCGATGCGGTCAAACTTTTGTTGGATGGTGAAGAGGTCCAGCAGCGCCTGGGTCGGGTGGGCGTGGCAGCCATCACCGGCGTTGATGACAGACCCCTTGAAGTGGTGAGACACCAGGTAGGGCACGCCGGCCTGGGAATGGCGCAAGACCAGGATATTGGCTCCCAGGGCTTGAATCGTGCGCACCGTGTCAATCAGGGATTCGCCCTTTTCGACGCTGCTGCCGCGCCCGGTGAAGTTGACCACCGTGGCAGAGAGCGCCCGCGCCGCCAGCTCAAACGAGATACGGGTCCGCGTGCTTTCCTCGAAAAACATGTTGATGACAGTGGTGCCGCGCAGGGTGGGCACCTGCTTAATCTCGCGTGACAGGATTTCCTTCATACTGTCGGCGGTTTCCAGCACTTCTTCAATCTCCTCGCGGGTGAAGTCATCGAGGTCACAGACATGGCGACGGCGGGCAGTTGGCGATGGTGGGTGGCTGGTATGGGTCTGGTGCGGCATGGCTCCCCTCTATTTCTGGTCCTCGTCTTGGTCCGGTCGTCCAATCACTACTTCGTCGGGTATCCCATCTACTTCGTGGAGCCGGACATCCACCCGTTCACTGCGCGAGGTCGGGACATTCTTGCCGACAAAATCGGCGCGAACGGGGAGTTCGCGGTGGCCGCGGTCTATCAAGACCGCAAGCTGGATGCAGGCAGGGCGGCCCAGGTCGGCCAGGGCATCGAGAGCGGCCCGAACCGTGCGCCCGGTGTAGAGCACATCATCCACCAGCACGACCGTGCGCCCGGTAATGTTCTGGGGCAGGCTGGTTTTCTGCACCAGAGGAGCAGGTCCCCGCAGGCTCAGGTCGTCGCGGTAGAGCGTAATATCAAGATGACCGACGGGCACGGTTTGCCCCTCAAAGTCGGCCAGCGTTGCACAAATGCGCTCGGCCAGCGGCACCCCGCGGCGGCGGATACCCACCAGGACCAGTTCCTGGATGCCCTCGTTGCGTTCGGCAATCTCGTGCGCAATACGCACCAGGGCGCGGCGAATATCCTCGGCATTGAGAATCTGCTTTTCACTCATCGGAATGCTCCAGTTGGGTGAAGGTGACACAAAAAAACCCTGGTACGGTGGTGAGGCCAGGGGCAGAACGCTCGCCAGGAACCAGGAAGGGTCGGATACGCGAGAATCCTTCTCAGCCTCACGGGACTGGGTTAAAGGGCACCGGTCTTTCCCATTGTACCACGCTGACCGAGGAGGAGTCAAAGAGAAGCGATGGCACAGGTGATAGAACCAAAGCTGGCATGGATGAATGTAATGGTAATGTTATGGATATGCCTACCGTATTGGCAGACACACCCCAATACCTGGCACGCGCTTGAAATCAGGATCGTTGGTGGCAAGAAACTGGATATGTTCACGCTGCATCACTGCGACAATCAGCGAATCATTCACCAACAAGCCGTATTGTTCACGGTAGACTCGACTGGTGTGTAAATCTCGATAGGTCAGGGGGAGAATGTCAATCTGTGCCTGACGAAGATCACGCAGAAGTGTGCGATAACGAATCAATCCAACGACCAAATCAGGTCGCTGCTTGAGCAGACGAACCGCCTCGGCAGACCGTTGTACTAACCCCTGTGCCAGTACCTCCAATACCATCGCACGGTGGAGGACATCCGCCACGACTGACGCACTGGTATGGAGCCAGATTTCACCTCGCGCACCCCGTTCAAGCAAAGTCTGGCATGGGCGGTGGAGATTTGCCTGTGGCATCAGCGCATAGACAACGATATTGGCATCCACCATCACATTTGCGCCATGGGGTATCTGATCGAGCGAGCGGCTCATTGCAGAAACTGATCCATATCAGCATTTGCCAGGGTGAGCAGTGGGTCAGCGAGCGTTGCCTCCAGGTCAGGGATCGAAACACCAGCAAAGCAGGTCGTCAAACGTCGTACGGCTGCGAGGGCCACCTCCGAATGTGCCGGTGGCATCGGTTCAAAGAATTCTCTGGTATCTTCAACAAACGTCAGGAGATTGGTTGTAAGCAGGCGCTCAATGAGTTGTTCAGGAGTGATCTGGAGACGAGCCGCCCGTTCACTGATGCGAAGATACACGGTTTCTGAGACCTGAATGGTGTGAATAGACATAGCTTTTTCCTTCGCTCACGTATCAAGAATCCTTCCCTCACGGGGGTGGGTCTCCCGTCCTACCCCGGTGGTACCCCCCAGGGGACGAAAGAACCCACCCGCCTCAGACGAGGAAGAAAACGGGCAACCTGCCAGAACCGAATAGCCCGCTCCACTCAGCCAACGACCGCCTGGAACCACTGGTCGGAAGCGTGCCGGAGCACTGCATACCCGGATAAATCGTGGATAGAGCGAAGCAGCACCTCGCGCTCATACGGGTCATCGTAGCTCCGGATGAGCGCCTCAATCGGTTTGGCGTATTCGGGGCGGGGCTGGAAACAATAGAACGGCTCGCCGCCAACACTTCGGCTCACCGCCAGAACCCCATCCTCCGCCAGTTCCTTGAGCGCCTGCCGGACACTCCAGATATCGCGGCAACATCGCTCAACAATCATCGCTGGAGTTGCCTCCAGGTGCGGACTCTCAGAAAAGATGAGCAGGATGTAGAGCTTGGTCCGTGAATCAATTGCCCGCTCAAGCAAAAATTGGAAACGTACGTCAGTCATTGACTTCCTCCTTTCAGGATCGCCACTGATCCTGGATCGTTCGATGACAGCAACGAAGGCGACAAAGTCATATACCCGCGGTGCATTTCTCCTCGCTCATCTTCATCCTCACCCCATGTCTATTGTCTGTAGGATACCACCGTTCGCATCCAGGAGAGACACCCACCCGCAGCCAGGTACCAATGGACCGGGGGTTCTCTCGCAGGGCGCGGCCTATTCGTCGGGTACCTGCTCCCAGACCTCCAGGGCCGGGCTTCCAGAGCCGCAACTCAGGTTACGTCGCCTCGCGACCAGGCCTGGGGAAAGGCGGGATACCAGGTATGGGTACCCGGATACCCGGTCAGGGTTATGACAGATCATTATACCATATTCTGGCCGGGGCAAAACAGCCTCCCCATACCCCTGAACCGATATCGCCTTGACTATTCTCACGGTTCTCACCACTGGTATCAGACATTTATGCAGGAGTTGTTCCCATCAGCAACTCGACCACCGTCTGGTAGCGGTGGAACCGCGACAGAATGGCCTGCACCGTCGCGGTTCGCTCCGCCACCGACCCCTGCAACACGAAGAATGGGATGCGCCGCATCCGCAAATCCGCGAGAATCTGCTTCTGAAAGACCAGTCGCTCCACTTCTCCTGAGCGGTCCCACGTATCGTCGTAGGGAATATCGGTGTCGCAGACGAACACCAGGTCGTAGCGCGTAGCGGCGAGTTGCACCAGTTCCGTCAGGCGGGCTTCCGCCATCCCGTGGTAGGCGTGCGAGAACATCCAGGTGGTGATAGCATTCGTATCTGTGAAGAGGTAGCCGTTTGCCGCAGAGAGCAACCGCTCCTCGCGCTCCAGGTGGACTTCGGCCAGTTCCACGAGTTGTCCGGGCGTCAGCCGCCGATTCACCTGGTGCTGCTCCCAATATTCCCGCCCATATTCCGGCATCCACACCGTCTGGTAGGCCGCCGCCAGATGCTCAGCCAGCGTCGTCTTGCCCGTTGAGGGCGCACCGAGAAAAACCACATTGGTGATCAGGTCGCGATAGACGCGGGGATGGACGAAGTGGCGGTGGGCAAAGGGAGCCTGCCGCACCTGCGTAGCGGAGATGGGCACCCGCGTGCGGGCTTCATCCACCAGGCGATTAACTGCCCCCAGGGCCGCGCTCATATGCTCACCATAGAACTCGCTGGAGTAGAAATGAGTGATACCGCGCATCTTCAGTCGGTTGATGAAATAATCTTCGTGGCGCTTCCTGATGGCCGGCGTGTTGCCCACCTCCAGCGGCCCGTCCCACGCCTCAACGACCGTTGCCTGGGGGTAGATGTCGCGCAGCCAGCCCACCCGCACGGGCAGGGGCAGGTCGGTCGTATCAGGGCAGTCATAGATGACGATGATGAGTTGCTCCACCTCGGCCAGCGCCGTCTCGATGAGATACTGGTGCCCGCGGTGCAGGGGCGCGAACTTTCCCAGGGTGAGGCCCGTCGTGCCGGGCTGCGGGGTCATACTGCTCCCCCTTCTACCCCCTCAACCGGCGCGGCCCGCCAGGCATTGCGCCAGGCCACCAGACCCATCGTTGCCAGCACCAGGAAGAGCAGGTACAGCCCGGTGGTGAAGTAGAGCGCTTTGGCAAGGTACACCCCGATTGCCACCACATCAACCGCTATCCAGAAATACCAGCTTTCCAACTTCTTGCGGGCCAGCAACCACTGGGCGACCAGGCTGGCAACCGTGGTAAAGCCATCCGGGTAGGGCAACGCGGCGTCGGTGCGGGTGCTCATCACATAGCCCAGACCCGCCGTGCCTGCGAGGACCACCACCACCCACCCCGCCAGGTGCCCATGCTTCAGCCGGGTCACGGGCAGAGTGCTGCGGGCCGTGCCGCCATAGAGCCAGGCATACCAACCGTAGCATTGCATCGCCACATAGATGATGTGCAGGAGCATATCGGAATAGAGTTTGGCCTCGTAGAACACCACGATATAGAGCACCACTTGTACCAAACCCGTGGGCCAGCAAAGGATGTGCTGACGAACGGTGAGCCAGACACAGAGGGCCCCAAAGATGGTAGCGATGATCTCAATCCAGTTCACGGGCTATACCTTTCGCGTCGTAAGGTATCGTATCGCATGGTGGTTCACGGTGATGCTGCCGCTCCCGACGGTCCGCAAGGTTGCCTGACCAGCGGAAGCGCGGATGAGGTTTTTCTCTCTCATATCGCTTCGGGTAGTATACCACCTGTCACGCATCATGGGGGTATCACTGGCCTCGAACCATCGTCTCCAGCAATTGTTCGAGTTCGGCACAGTGGCGCTGCCAGGAATAGGAAGCCACCACCCGCGCCCGCGCTCGCCGGCCCATCTCCCGCGCTGCCTGCGGGTCGCCAAGCACCTGCGTGATGGCACGGGCCAGGTCAGGCACATCATCTTCGCGGAACAAGACCCCCTCCTGCCCGTCACGAACTATCGTATGGAGCGGGGGCAGGTTCGCCGTGATGACCGGCAGACTGGCCGCCATATACTCGTAGATTTTGAGCGGAGACCAGAAGAATCCGGCGGCCCGTAGCGCCGGGTGCGGTCGGGTGGTGAAGGGAGCCACCCCGACCGTCGCACGCGAGAGCACCGCAGGCACTTGCTCATACGGAATAGCCCCCAGAAAGCGGATAGCCCCGGCCCACGGGCGGGCCAGTTGCTCCGCCGCGGCCCGTTCGGGGCCATCGCCAACCAGCACAAAGCGATAATCATAGCCCTGCTCCAGCAGCAAAACCGCGGCCCGAACCACGTCAACCACGCCGTGCCACGCCCGGAACGAACCGAGGAAGAGCGCCGTAGGAGGAGACTGAGGGCAGACCCCAGGGCAGCCAGAAAACCGCTCCACATCTGCTCCCCACGGCAACTCCACAATCTTGTGGCGCGGAATCTCCGCGGGGACCGTCGTGTGCAGAGGCGTCACAATGCGGTCGGCCCACCGGCACTGGGTGGTCGCCCACCAGCGCATTGGCCCCCCCAGAGCATCGTCAATGCGGCGCTTGAGCACCACCGGGGGGTCTACTATCAGCGCATTCACTTCGAGCAGGCAGGGGATAGCCAGGTGCCGGGCCACCCACACCCCGGCCCCACAGAAATTGTAATACCGCTCCATCACCACATCCGGGCGGAGCGCCTGAGCCAGCCGCAGCACCGTCCAGGCCGCGAGCCAGCCGAGCGCCCTGGGAATATCCTGGTGGTGCAGGCGAAACCCATCCAGCCCGCTGGAAACCGGGCGAAAAAAGGGCGAAATCCCGTTCCAGCTTGCTCCCTGGGGGCTTGCCGCAACCAGATGCACCGTGTGCCCGCGCCGTGCCAACCCCTGCGCCACTTCGCGGGCGTGGGTCGAACCACCCAGGTGACCAGGCACCGGGATACCATGAGCCAGGTAGAGGATACGCATGGAGCTTAGTATACCAGAGCATCAGAGGAAGCCGTAGTTGTGGTATGATGATTCCGTTGCGATGGTAGAAGCAACAACAACAACTCTAACCATAACCATGTTACCGAAAGAATAGCCCATGACATCTGATACCAGACCTGCCGTTTCTCAAGAAACCCGAATCCACACCCACCGCTCCCATTTCGGCCTGAACATGACCCGCTCTCTGCTCATCGGGGCTATCGTCGTGATAGGACTGGCGATGGTCGGGTGGGTCTTCTTTCGCCACCACATCCAGATCATCGCCATGACCGTGCCCCTGGGGTTGGTGGCCCTCGGCTCCGGTCTCTACCCCTTCTTCCTCAAGCAATCCCGCACCGTGCTCGGAGCCTCGGTCTTCCTTGGCTCATGGGCCGCAATGGTCACCACAATGCCGCTGCTGGTGCCGGAAGTGCTGGCTGCCGCTGTGGTCGGGCATGTTGTCACCGTTGCCATGGGATATATGCTGCTTGGCAATCGGGGCGGTCACCGGGTGGCCGGCGCGTCTATCGTGGCCTTCACCCTGAATATCGCCCTCGTCGCGCTTGGCCTGCCCGGCTGGTTCGCACCCCTGGGCACCGCCGCAGGGCTGACCGTCACCATCATCTTCGGGGTTGCCGCCTTTTCGGTCGGGGCCATCATCATTCGCCTGGTGGTGGTCGGACAAGAAACCCTCCTGCGCCAGTCGCAGCAGACCCACGAAGAAATGGTTCAGCGAATGAGCGCAGAACAGGAAGCCAGCGAACGGGCCGCTCACATGGCCGAAGCAGAACGCCAGACCCGCACCTACCTGGAACACATGGTTGACCGCTACCTGGTATTTATTGAGCGGGTGGCAGCCGGCGACCTGTCGAACTATCTCTTGCTCACAGAAGGTGAAGAGCACGGCAACGGGGGCAGCGTGTCCGTCCACGTCCAGACCGTCCCGCTTTCTTCGCTTCCCTCTTCTTCCCACGAACCCGTCCGGAAGAACGACCCGCTGGTCAAACTTGGGTACAACCTGAACCGGATGGTCGAGCGTCTGAACGAGATGTCCCGCCAGATACGCCAGGCATCAGGGGATATCCTGTCCGCCTCCACGGATATCCTCGAAATTACGACCCGGCAGGCGGCCGGCACAACCGAACAACTGTCGGCTATCACCCAGACCACCACAACAATAGAAGAGGTGAGACACATGGCGCTGCAAACCACGCAGCAGGCAACCCTGGTGGCGCAGGAAAGCCAGTCATCCCTTCTGATCGCCCGACAGGGCACGCGCATCGTGGAAGAAACCGTCGAGGGGATGACCCGAATCCGTGAGCAGGTCAGCGATATTGCCCACACCATTCTTGCGCTGGCCGAACGAACCCAGGCCATCGGAGCCATCATCACCACCGTGGGCGAAATTGCCGACCAGAGCAACTTGCTGGCGCTGAACGCGGCCATTGAGGCGGCCCGCGCTGGCGAACAGGGACGGAGCTTTGCCGTCGTCGCCCAGCACGTGCGCGAACTGGCCGAACGCAGCAAGAAGGCCACCATCCAGGTTCAGGATATCCTGGGCGAAATTCAGCGGGCCACCAACACCGCAGTGATGACCACCGAAGAAGGCACCCGGCGCGTCGAGATGGGCGCAAAGCTCGCCAACAACGCCGGGCAGGTCATCCACCGCATCGCGTCAGAAGTCGAGAGCGGTTCCCAATCGAATATCCAGATTGCCGCGACCGCACAGCAGCAGATGGTCGGGATGCGGCAGGTCGAACAAGCCATGGTTGCTATTCAGCAGACCACCGCGCAGGCCCAGGAAAGCACCCGCCAGGCCGAACAGGTGGCGCGAGATTTGCATACCCTCTCGCAGGCGCTCCAGCAGGTCGTCAATGCCTACCAGCTTTCCGCATGAGCCATCATGGGCCATCAAGAACTGCGGAGAGCTTGACCGTCAGGAGCCGCACCCCGACCGAGAGCGGGGCATCTACGCAATCGTCCTGCCCCTCAGCGGGTTGGCGTTCCCCGACACACGGCATCGCGTAGTCCCGGTCGGATGAGGGAGACACCGGGTAGTCTGGCTCGATGCCGCGGCCATGGACTTCGTGCTTGCCAGGAGTGAACAGGTGAGCAATCGTAATCCGCACGCTGCTCCCATCCGGAAGCCAGTGGATATTCTGGACCGACCCCTTGCTAAAGGTACGCGTGCCAACCAGGGTGGTGTCCGGGCGCTGTTCGCGCAGCGCACCGGCCACAATCTCCGCCGCACTCGCCGTATACTCGTCAATGAGCACGACCAGCGGGATGTTCGGAACCATGAGGTGGTCCGGACTGGCAATAGACGGGTATTCCCGATATTCCCCCCGGTTGTTCGCCTCGTAGAGCGCCGTTCCCTCGTAGAAGCGCCCAAGAACCCGCTGAGCCGATTCAATCACCCCGCCGCGGTTGCCGCGCAGGTCGAGCACGAGCGCAGCGGGCGTGGAGGCGAAGAGCGCCGCAAGCGCCTGGTCCAGTTCATCCGGGGTCTTGTTGTTAAAGTCAATAATCTGGAGATAGGCAATCTCCTCATTCACCATCTGCATGGTGATGTTGACCAGCGGAATAGCATCGCGGGCCAGCGCCACATTGGTCTCCAGGGTGGTGGTCAGAATTTCCACCGGCTGGTCGCCTGTCCCCTGCCCGCCTCCAAGCTCCTCCCCATCCCCACCAGCGGCAACGGCTTCGCCGGGGGTTGCCTCCAGCGCGAGCGTATCGGTGGGTAGCTCTGTCTCGCGGACCACCTTCACCGTCGCGGTCGTAGTAAACGTGCGTTTGAGCGAAATCTCAAATGGCTCCGCCTCAGACGGACGGCGGAGCTTCAGGCGGACCAGGCTTTCTTGCGGCCCGCGAATCATCCCGGTCACCTCGTCCAGCGCTTCGTCGGGGCCAAGCCCGCGGATAACCGAAGCCACCTGCGCGCCATTGACCTCAACAATCACATCGCCGCTCTGCAACCCGGCCTCGAACGCGGGCGACCCCTGCAACGCCCCGGCTACCACCGCCTCCCCTTCCTGAATGCCAACGATGACCCCTACACCCTCGAACGACCCCTGAATCGACTCGCGGGTCTTGCGGGCAACCTTCGGTTCCTCAAAGCCGGTGTACTCATCCCCAAGCGACTGAAGCATCCCCCGAATAGCTCCGTAGACCATCTGCTGTTGGTCAAGCGGCTCGGTGTCGGGTTGGTAGAACTCACGATGCACCAGTTCCCACACCTCCCAGAACACCACAAAGTGCCCCTGGGCTTCGTTCGGGGTGCGGTCACGGGCCGGGCGGTTGGGGTCAAGCCGAATCCCACTGAGCGACTGGCGGTCGAGTTCGCGGGAAAAGGCCCACCCCCCGCAAACGCCGCCGCCGCCACCACCCCGGCCACGAAGCAGATAACCAGATAGGCGTAGGTTTTGCGTATCATCATTGTCTCATCATTCGGTCGGGTGCCGACGTCCGGTTCACATCGCAGGCAATGGCAGGGCTTCTACCAGGGACTGTCACTCGTCATTCGTCACTCGTCACAGGTATCGGGGTGGGGGGTATCTCCTCGTCCACCAGGAAACGCATACCCCAGGCAAGCTGAGCATCGCGACAGGTGTCCTGCCCTTCCGGCGGGAGCGCATCGCCAATACACGGGACCGTATCCTCGGTTCCCTGGGCCGCCGCCACAAGATGGTCCGGCACGATGCCAATCCCATGGATTTCCTTCTGGTTGGGAGTGAGCCAGCGGGCAATGGTAATCCGCACGCTGCTCCCATCGCTCAGTTTATGAACATTCTGCACCGAGCCTTTGCCAAAGGTCGGGGTGCCAAGCAGCGTGGTCGAGGGGTAGCGCTCATCCAGCGCGCCGGCCACAATCTCCGCCGCACTGGCAGAGTGTTCGTTCACCAGCACCACCAGGGGCATGCCTTGCGGGACGCGCAGGGCGTCCGCGTCGCGGATGGTATCCATCTGCTGGATGCTCCCTCCACGGTGCTCCTCATAGAGCGCGGTGCCCTCGTAGAAAAACCCCAGAACTTCGCGGGCCGCCTGTAAGACTCCCCCGGCGTTGTTGCGCAGGTCAAGCACCAGGTTGGTGGGGTTCTGGGGGAGCAGTTCGTGCAGCGCCTCTTCAAACTCCTGCGGGGTGGTGTTCGTAAACTCGGTAATCTGGATATAGGCCACCTGGTCGGTGAGCATCTGCGCATTGACGCTCACCAGCGGCACCACATCGCGCACGATGTCCACCTCAAACGTGGTTGCGGTTGCGTCGGATGGGCGGCGAATCGTCAGCCGAACGGTGCTCCCCCTGGGGCCGCGTATCTTCTGCGAAACGGCTTCGAGCGCCTCGGCCGGCTCAAGCCCGGCAATCAGCGCCGAAACCTCCTCGCCCCCAATCCGGACAATCACGTCATCGCGCTGGAGACCCGCCTCCAGCGCGGGGGATTTCTTCAAGGGCCGGGTGATGACCAACTCCCCCTCCCGAAGCTGGATAAGCACCCCGATGCCCTCGAACGAGCCGCGCATAGATTCCCTGGTCCGTTCGGCGGCCTGCGGCTCCTCAAAGAGCGTATACTCATCGCCAAGCGACTGGAGCATACCGCGAATGGAGCCATAGACCATCTGCTGCGGGTTCAGCGGTTCGGTGCGATAAAACTCGTCATAGACCAGGTTCCACACCTGCCAGTAGATATCGAACTTGCCGCTGGCTGAGGAGTTGGCGGGTGCATCCTGGCCGGTCTCTGCGGCAACCGGGTGCAGGATGCTCTGCACCTGCTCGCGGTTGATTTCATAGGCGAGCTTCCACCCACCGGCAAACGCGCCCATCGCGGTCAGGCAGACCGCAATCGTCCCCATCAGGAACGCCTGCGTGATGCGAATCATAGAATGTCTCTATTCCTCCAGTTCGTAGAAGATGGCAGCGGCGGCAGCAATCGGGGCTGTTTCAGCACGCAGAAGGCGCGGCCCAAGCGACACAGGTATGATAGCATATTTTGCGGCGGTTGTCAGTTCTTCGGGGGACAGACCGCCCTCTGGCCCGCTCAGCACTGCCAGGTCCCACGTATCCCCGCGACCAGCGTGGGAGGATGCCGCAGCAGCGCGGAGGACGGAGCGCAGCGAAGGCGTAGGTTGCTTCCCTGCCTCCCCCATCTCCCCGGCTCCCTCAAGGGTAGCGCCTTCCCACAGCAGCAACCGCAGCCTGGCCGCAGCCGCACGCGCACAGGCTGCGGCAAAAGAAAGCGGCTCCAGAATGGCCGGGATGCGCCCCCGACACGATTGCTCGGCAGCCTGGCAGACAATACGCTGCCAGCGGAGTTGTTTGTTGCGGTCGGCTCGCGCCGATGGGAGCGAACGCTCGCTTTCGACCGGCCCGAACGCTCGCACCCCCAGTTCCGTTCCCTTCTGGAGCACCCACTCGAACCGGTCGGCCTGGAGCAGCGCCACATAGAGCACCAGCGTGGTTGCCAGTTCTCCCCCCGCAGCGGCAGTCTGCTCAACGTGCCCCTGGATATGGCCTTTGCGCTCAATCCTCGTGAGTTGCACCAGGGAGGCGTTCCCCTGGTTGTCGAGCAACACCACCCTCCGACCGGGCCGCAACCGCAGCACATGCAGCATCCGGTGCGCCAGTTCCTCGTCAACCAGGTTAACCAGGTCGGCAGTTTTGCCCACTATCGCGTCGGGCGGCACGAAGAACCGGTAGGTATTGGGGATGCCGAACCCCACCGGGGGCATTGCTGGCATCACCCGGCCACATTCAGCACGAGCAAGCGCGGTTCAGTCATCTCCTCAATGGCGTACTTCACTCCCTCGCGCCCGAAGCCGCTCTGTTTGACCCCGCCGTAGGGCATGTGGTCTACCCGCCACGTCGGAACATCGTTGATGATAACGCCGCCAACCTCCAGCGTCTCATAGGCCCGCCACACCAGACGCACATCGTGGGTAAACACCCCTGCCTGCAAGCCGAAATCGCTGTCATTGACCAGTTCGAGCGCGGTTTCAAAATCGTCATAGACCTGCACCGTCACGACCGGAGCAAAAACCTCCTGGCAGTTGACCGCCAGGTCGGGCCGCGCCCCCACCAGAATCGTCGGCTCCACCATGCCCCCCCGGACCCCCCCGCCCGTCACGACCGTCGCTCCGGCGGCCCTGGCTTCTTCCAACCACTGCGCTACCCGCTCGGCTTCGGTGGGTGCAATGAGCGACGACAGGTCCGTTTCCTCATCCAGCGGGTCGCCCATCTTGAGCGCCTGCACCGAAGGCACCAGAAGGTGCATGAACTGGTCATAGACCGGGCGATGCACGAAGATGCGCTGAACGCTGATGCAGGATTGCCCGGCGTGCGCAAAGCCCCCGGTGGTGATACGGGAGGCTGCAAACGACAGGTCGGCATCCTGATGAACCATCACCCCTGCATTGCCCCCCAGTTCAAGCATCACCCGCTTGCGTCCGGCGCGGTTCTTCATCGCCCACCCGACGGCGGGGCTGCCCGTGAAGGTCAGCAATTTGAACCGCTCATCCTCCACCAGCGGGGTCGCATCCTTGCTCTGCATGGGCAGCACGCTCAAAGCTCCCTCCGGGCACCCGGCATCGAGCATGATTTCCGCCAGCTTCAGGCTGCTGAGGGGAGTTTGCGAAGCGGGCTTCAACACCACCGGGCACCCCGCAGCGAACGCTGGTGCCAGCTTGTGCGCCACCAGGTTGAGCGGAAAATTAAACGGGGTGATGGCCGCCACCGGCCCCACCGGGAACCGACGCACGATGCCATAGCGTCCTTCGCCAACCGCCGAGGCATCCAGATTGATGACCTCGCCATGCAGGCGTGTTGCTTCTTCTGCGGCCTGCGCAAAGGTGAAGATACTGCGCTGCACCTCTGCACGGGCCTGTTTGATGGGTTTGGCCGCTTCCTGCGCAATCGTCCGGGCTATCTCCTCGGCCTCTGCGCTCAACCCCTCCGAGGTGGAGCGCAATATCGCCGCACGCTGGTGCAGGGGGAGCCGGCGCATCCCCGCACTTGCCGCCACGGCTGCCTGTATCGCCCGTTCAAGGTCGGCAGGGCCGGCGCGGCTGACTATCCCAATCGTCCTCTGATGGTACGGGCTTCGGACCTCGTAGGTTTCTCCCCCCTGGTGCCACTGACCCGCCAGGAGAAAGTGATAGATAGGTGGGGAAACAGAAGCAGTATTCTCCATGATGCTCGGCACCTCCTTACGCTTACGCTACCAACGGCTCATCACGCATCACACACCACTCGTCTGGCCGGCATCATAGCATGCAACCAACTCCCCGGCAAATGCCTGTCACTCATGGCCGGTCGCCCGTTGCCCAATTAGCCCGGCGGCTCTACGCCTTTACCCCCATTGCAAAGGGCCAGAAAATGGGGTATAATAGTACGCCCAACCATAGAATCCGGCCACTTGTCGGAACGTACTCCTGAACCGCGGGGGCTTCCAGCTTCACCCTTTGTCCACGTTGTGACGAGGTCCCTGTGAAAACAACGCACAATGTCTTACGGAATATCCTGGGGATTGGAAATACTTTGGCTCCAAACGCGACCTGTGAGGTGCTTATGTCTTCTTCAACGTTCGACCAGATCCAACTTGAAACCCTGAGCCAGTTGATTATGGCTGGTGGGCATCAAGATGTTGCCAATCTCCTGAAATCGTCGCTGCAACGCCTGGTAGAATTCTGGCCTGCGCGGGCCGGTGCGTTGCTCTACCTCTCGCCCTATACCGAAACGGTCCGGGTGGATGACGGTCCCCTCTCTCAGGAAGCCCGAACGATCATTGAGCAGGCCCGCACCGGCTATCAGCGCCGAGATAATGGAGAAGAACCGACCATCGGGTATTATTCGCTCGAAGGCGGAGAAGACTTATTGGAATTACCGTTGCAAAGCAATGGTCAGGGGGTCGGGTTGCTCCACCTGGTGGTCGAAGAAACCAGCGATAAGCATCTTGATGACCCCGTTGCCATCAGTCGGGAGGCAGATCTCATGGTGCTCCTGGTTCGAGCTATTGGCGGCGAAGCGGACAAACTGGCGCTCCTTCAGCGAGCCGAGCGCGATTTGCGCGAGCTTCGCCTCATTTCGGAAGTCGGCCAATCGCTTTCGGCCAACTTAGACCTGGATAGCCTGCTGGATGATATCAAGCTCCATGCTCCCGGCGTGGTGGGGGCCGAACGCTGCTCTATCTTCATCCTGGACGAGCAGACCAACGAACTGGTGCTCCAGATTCCGGGCGAAAAACGGGCCTTCCGTATCCCGTCTGACCGCGGCATCGCCGGGTGGGTTGCCACGCATGGGATACCCCAGATGGTCAATGATGTGGAGCAGGACCCGCGCTGGTATAACGGTATCGGGCGAGAGGTGGATTTCGTGACCCGTTCGCTGGTCTGCGTCCCGATGCTCGTCAAAGACCGGGTGGTCGGGGTGATGCAACTGCTCAATAAGCGCAACAACGAAGGCTTTCAGGAGCAGGACGTGCAACTCCTGACCACGCTGGCATCCCAGGCAGGCATTGCTATCGAGAACGCCCGCCTGTATCGCAGCCTCAAGCAGGAACGCGACCGCCTGCTTTCCAAGGAAGAAGAGGTGCGGCACGCCATTGCCCGCGACCTGCACGACGGGCCAGCCCAAAGCCTGACGGCGATTGCCATGAACATCGAATTCATCAAGAAACTGTTGGTTGCCATGCCCGAACGCGTGCCGGGCGAACTGGATATCCTCGCGGAACTGGTGGTCAAAACCACCCACGATATCCGTACGCTGCTCTTCGAACTTCGTCCTCTGGGGTTGGAAACCCAGGGCTTGCTTGCCACCCTGGAGCAATATGTGGCTCGCTGGCGCGACCCGTCGCGGGGCACGCGGTTGCGCCTTGAAGCCCCTGCAAGCGTCCCGCGCCTGTCTCACGAAGCCGAAGCGGCCACCTTCATCATCATCCAGGAAGCCGTCAACAACGCCCGCAAGCACGCTCGCTCTCCCTCCATTGCCATCTATCTCTATGAGGAAGAAGGCCACCTGGTGGCGAGCGTGCGCGACCGGGGGAAAGGGTTTGACCTGACCGCCACGGAGATGGGCTATGCAACGCGGGGCAGCCTGGGGTTGGTGAATATGAAGGAGCGCGCCGGGCTGATCGGGGCCGACCTTCGTATCCGCTCGACCCCGGCGAGGGTACGACGGTCGAACTGCGTATTCCTCTGGGGTAAGACCCAATAGGGGTAAGGCGCAATGATGATGCGGTATATTTCTTTTATAGATG
>JAAUSY010000202.1 GCA_012032475.1 Chloroflexaceae bacterium | reverse complement strand
TGCAGCACGAAGTAGAGCTGCTGGTCAATGAGTCTCTGCACCTGGGGCAGCCGTGCCATCGCGGGCAGGGTGTAGTGGCGTTCGGGGTTGCACGGCCCCGCCGTGTTGAAAAATCGGTTCATTGGTTTGTTTCCTTTCCAGATATATTGTCAGGTCCTCTTCCAGAGACCAGTCGTCACGCTTCCTCCCCCGCCTCCACCGCATCGAGCACGGCCTGCACCTTGCGGTAGGCCATCCCCCCCGTCGCCCCGTTGAACACCTCGCGGCAAATGGCGCGGCGGCTCGGCGGGTGCCCATGGCTGGCCTCCAACGTCTCTCGTGCTGCCAGAATCGCCTCGCGCTCCGCGGCGCTCACCGCTACCCCGCTACCGCTGCGCCGGTCGCTCCCCCCCGCTGCGGGAGATTCGCGGGGTTTGCCCCGCCTGCCTCTTCCGGGGGTAGCGTGGGGGGAAGCGGATGTTCAGCCCATTCCCACGCGGACGCAGCGCCTACTGAGGACGGGGAAAGCGCGGTCGGAAGCGCTGCGTCCCACGCAGCGGGCGCGACACGGTTGGGCAGGCGGGCCAGCAGCACCCGCCGCTGCACATCGGAGAGGTAGCCCGTCCGCACCGTCTCCGCTTCGCGCCCCTGCACCGCGGTGAACACCCCGGCCCCCTCCGGGTAGGGTCGCAGTTCCGAAGGAGGAATACCCCCCGCGGCCCGCAGTTCCTTTGTTGTCAACCCCGTGTTGGGCTGGTCCTGCGTCTGCGATGGCTGGAACCCCGCCAGGTAGAGGCTGATTTGCGACCGCCAGCGGGTGTGGAAGTTGCTGACGGGTGGCAAGTGCTCCGTTGATGGGCATGATACCACACCCTGACGCGGCGGGGGTTTGCCCTACGTGTGCCACCATTCGCGCCAGATGCTTCGCATTGCGGGTTCGGGCACCACGGCGATGAACAGTCCCGTCAGCCATGGACGACGGGGAGGTATGCGTGTGGGCGGACGAAAAAGGGGGCTGAACAACAAATGACGGGCCATTCTACTGTTCTAGAACGGCCCGTCACTCGTCATCGGGGGGGAAAGACTAGCGGACGACCAGCGGCAGATACACCTGCTTCTGGATGGTGACGATGGGCACGTCTGGCTCCGCGGGTTGCTCGGTATGCACGGGTTCGTCGCTTGCAATCGTCAGCGAAAGTTCGCGCATTGTGCTCTGCGCGAGTGCTGTGCCACTTTCTACGCTCAGCCTGACCGTGTAGATGCCCGTTGGGGCACTTGAGGGAATGTACAGGACAAAGACCAGTTTCCCGCCCGGGTCAAACCGCAGCCGGACGAGTTCCGTATATTCCGTTGCGCCGGGGCGCTTGACGGAGATCGTGGCATTGCTCCCAACAGGAAACCCCCTTGCGGTCAGGATGAACAGACTCCCCGGTGCGCCGGTCGTAAAGTTGCTCTCGAAAACTGGCTCATCGGGTTGAGGCGTGACCGTGGGGGTACTCGTCGGGGTACTGGGGGTACTCGTCGGGGTACTCGTCGGGGTACTCGTCGGGGTACTCGTCGGGGTGCTGGTGAGTGTGCTCGTTGGCGTGCTCGTCGATTCTGGTGTTTCCGTCGCGGTTGGCGTGGGGGTTGTAGACGGAACGGGTGTGGGGGTAGTCTGCCCCCCGTCCTGGTACAGGGAATTTACCTCCGATGCTGAAAGGGAACGGTCATAGAAGCGAACATCATCTATCATTCCCTGGAAAAATTGGGGGTCCACGCTGTTGTGCCTTCCAAAACGGAAGTTTGTGCCATCGAAGTCGGTCTCTGGATAATCCTGTTCGGCGATCAGTTCTCCATTGACGTAGACTTCTATCTGCTCGGTATAATTGACGACGACGTGATACCATGCTCCTGCTGAGACAGACAGGCCTGTCTCCAGAGAATTATTTCGTTCGTCTGCTGAGTTGTGATATTCCACATCGAGGGTGCCATCTCCGTCCCAGTAGCCGATAATGAGTGAGTGCCCTGACTGGTAAGCGATATCACTATCTACAATGGAGCGCTCACCAGTCACATCAGTAGCCTGGAACCATACAGAGAAGCTGAGCGGTTTGCGATTGCTGTCAATCGGGGTCTGAACGTAACTGGCATGGCCGTTAAAGGAACAGGCCCTGCTCTCTATGCCAAACCTATCCGCACCAAAGGTGACTTCATAGGGGGTTCCGTCCCAACCATTCCCGCTCTCGTCGTTCACATTCCCGTTGCACGGGTAATATGCCAGCAATCCCGCATTGATGTCTGGGGTCGAGGTTGGTACCGCTGTGGCTGTCGGGGTCTCTGTTGGGGTCTCCGTCGGGGTCCCTGGTTGGGGCGTGTCCGTCGGTTCGGGCGTGTCCGTCGGTTGGGGCGTGTCCGTCGGGGTGGGAGTAGGTCCCTCAATCACCACCGCGGCCGTTCCCTGAGCTTCACCCCCATCGTTTTCTGCCCTGACGGAGATGGTCTTCGTTCCACTATCGCTCCAGGAATAGGTGGCGGTATTGGTCCCCTGACCAGAATCAGGCTCCGGCGACCAGGTATATTCGATGGGCTGCGTTGCCAGGGGCGGATCGACAATGGCCGCGAAGGCGTAGGACTCACCGGTCGTGCCCGACGATGGCCCGCTTATCTGCACCCCCGTCAGCGGGACGAGGCCGGTGATGTTGATGATGTGCTGGTTGACGATAGTCTCGGTCGAGTTTGTTGCGGTGACGATAATGGTTTTGCTGCCCACGCTGTTCCAGGTGAAGGTTGCCGAATCGGTCCGGCTGCTCTTGTTGGAATGTACCACGTCTGCCTGATCGGTGGCACTCCAGCGGTAGGTTATGGGGGTGTTGACCTGGTTGGGAGTCACCTCCGCCTGGAAGGTGTAGGCCGTGCCCGCATAGCCGCTGGTGCTGCCACTCAGGGTCACAACCGCTGGTTGCGCGGTCAGGAAGTTGCCGTAGTCTACAATGCCGAGTGAGGCATTATCCACGTAGTGGTGGATGACGTTTTCGATGGTATTCTGGTCGCTGGTGCCCCACCAGTTGCTCTTCGCATTGATGGTCGGGCGGCTGTTGCCGTTGGCGTTGTAGAGCGCACTGCCCACCGCCGCAACGTTGCTGTAGATGAGGTTGTCGTTGATGACGGGGTTGCTACCATCGCTGATCCAGATACCCCCACCCTGGCGGTCGGTACCCAGAACGGTGTTGTTTGAAATGGTGTTGCCCTTGATGATGAGGGAACCGGAATAGATGTAAATCCCGGCTCCATCGTTTGTCGAGAAGGTGTTTTCGCCAGCGGTGTTGTCGGAGATGGTGTTGTCGAGCATTTCGTTTTGTCCAGATTGCAAATAGATACCCCCGCCCCGTCCATCTTCGGTTGTGTTTCCCGAAATGGTGTTGCCGCTGAGGGTGTTCGTGCCGCCATACAGGGAGAGGCCGCCGCCGTTGCTTGCCGTATTGCCGGTGATGGTGTTGTTGCTGAGGTTATTTGTACCGCTACCACCTCTCAGAAAAATTCCACCTCCATATGTACTTGCAGTATTGCCTGAAATAGTATTACCGCTAAGTACATTATTTCCGGGTTCCAGGAAGATGCCACCGCCGCCGCTGCTTGCCGTATTGCCGGTAATGGTGTTGCCGCTGAGGGTGTTCGTGCCGCCATCCAGGTAGAGACCGCCGAAGACGCCGTTGCTTGCCGTATTGCCGGTAATGGTGTTGCCGCTGAGGGTAACAGGACTGCTGCCAGCAGAGAGCCAGATACCGCAACCATCGTTCTTGCTGATATTGTTTCCACTGATGAGCAAATTGGTTTTGGTTCCCTTGTAGTCAATAATCACGCCACTGCCGCTGTTATCGGTCATGGCGTTGCTGGTCAGGCGCGGTGCGCCGTTGTTCCACGCCCGGAGGCCAGCAGCGTCGTTGTAGCGGATGGTGGTGTGGTCAATGAGGGGGGAGGATTCCAACCGCAGGGCGGCGTTGTGCTCAACCTCTGCACCGCCCGCATACTCAATGGTGGCGTACTGAATGATGCTGCCACCGGTGTAGGCTCCGTCGTCGTTGTAGGTAGCGCTGGTGCTGGTTGCGGTGAAGTAGATATAGTCCCAATCGCCTGGCTGCTTGCTGCTGGCATTGGAGGTGAACAGCACTGGACTGGTGGCGGTGCCCAGCACCTTGAGCGTGCCATTCACGGTCAGGGCCTTGTGGCTGTCGAACTTGATGGCAGTCCCCTCGGCAATGGTGAGGGTGACGCCGCTGTTGACGATGATGCTGCCCGTGACGAGGTAGGGGTCGCACGCGGCAGGACTCCAGGTGGTGTCGCTCAGGATAAGCCCCGTCACGTTACACGATGCTGCATTCACCATGGGCGGGTTGTTTACATAACTATGGGGGGGGGGGTAACAGGAAGCCGATAAACGCGATGATGGTGAACAAGGAAGCGAAACTGACGATGCGTCCGACAAACTTGTGACCAGATAGCTGTTGCTGCATTTGACAACACTCCTTCCACGAGAGCATTGCTGCTCATCAATGCAAAGATAACGATGGCTCCACCGGCGGGTCCTGGGCACGACGATGCCAATGTTCCAGTTTATCAAGCAACCGGTTGGGTCATGGGTCTCGTATGCCCGTGATCTGCTCGGATTGATTATACCACGAAACCCTACTCTGCCCCTTGCAGTTCCCTCCCTCCCCCGATAATCCGAGCAACATGTGGTATGGCGGCGCGTTTTCGGGGTGCGCTGCTGGTGTTTGCGCTGCTTCAATCCGTCGTAATCTACCAGGGCGCGGTCAAGCTGGATGGGGCAGGTGGGGGCAGTATATGTCGGCGGTATGGCGAGTATTGCACGCGGCGGCTCGTGCTGGAGGCGTTGGGCCGGGGGAATGAGAAGGGTTCAGGGTTCATGAGGTTGAACCCTACAGAATCAGGCATTCGCGTGGTAGAATGGGGGAAGCAGATAAGGAGGTCTTCCAATGACTTACAGTGATTTTACGTTGGATACCGTTCTGGAAACATTCCAGGTAACGCTCAGCCAGGAAGAGCTGTTTTCTGATGTTCCATCGCTCGATGTGCCGTCCCTGTTGCAGGAGATTCTGGACGAAGGACTGTCGCTGGCATACATCAGTGAAAAAGCCCGTTCGGAGATTATTATTATGCCCATCCTCCTGACCGTGCGAAAACACTTCCTCCGGGCTTTTTCGATTTACTCCGGGCAACGTTTCGATGTCGAACCGGCCAGCGGTTTATCCGGCGAGTGCGATTTTATCCTCTCGTTGTCACCACCATTGCCAATTATCCAGTCTCCTGTTGTGATGCTGGTCGAAGCAAAAAAACAGGACATTGAAGCAGGATTGGGACAATGCGCCGCGCAGATGGTCGCAGCCCATCGTTTCAACCAGAAAAAGGGAACCCCCATAACGCTCATCTATGGGTGTGTGACAACGGGGGAAGACTGGCAATTTCTCAATTTGGAGCACGAGGTTCTCACCATAGATAGCAACCGATACTATGTCAACGATCCAGGCACAATTCTGGGAGTATTGCAAGCCATTGTATCGCACTACATCCGGGAATAGCAGCGGGGTTATTGCCATCGGCCCCACCACGCCCGACTCCATCCGTGCTGCTGACGGATGACCAGCGGGCCGCCCTGGCGCAACGGGTCGGGGCAACGGGCCGCCCACTGTCGGATCTCATCATTGAAGAGCGCGAGACGGACTGATGGCTGATTATTATGCTGATAGCAGCGTACTGGTGAAACGCCATAGAGTGGGAAACCTGGTCTTACCCCCGCACGACCACCACGCTCCTCCCCGCCGGCGTCGTGGCTGGCTCGGTCGTGGTGCGCTCGGCGATGTCGGGCAACCCCTCGCGGCGGTCGAAGATGACGAGCCAGCCCGTGTCCAACCCCAACCCTGCCAGATAGCCGTCAAGCTGCTCTAACCCCGCACGGAGCGGGTTGGTCTCGCCCTCGCGCCACACCTTCAACTCCATTGCCAGGGCTACCCCCCCATACCGCACGCACAGGTCCATCCGCCCCGTCCCGATAGCATATTCGCGTTCAATGGTCCCGCCCGCATTGACCACCCGATGAAGGAAGGCCATCAGCACCAGGTGGGGGGCGATTTCGTGGTAGTGGGTGCTCTTGAGGAGGGGTTGGCCGTGCTGCCGCCAGAAGGCCAGGAACGCCTCCAGCAGCTTCGCGGGGTCCAGCTTGCCGTCGGGGGCGAGCCAGGTCGGGGCGATGATGGGCAGCGAATCCTGGGGCGCATTTGCCAGCACTCGCGGGATGACTTCCTGGTAGATGGGGTTGGCAACGACCAGACCGCCCGCAGGGTCTCGCCGCACGAGTCCCAGGTCCACCACAAACTGGCGGTCATCGGCAGGAACGTTGCCAAGCATCTGCCCGGCCAGCATTGGCTCAATGACGTGCCGCACCCGCGGCTCGCGCAGTCGCTCGGCCAGGCTGTCCAGGTGGGTGTCCTGCCGCTGGATGAGCAACTCCTTCGCCTGGTCCACGTGGGCAGGTGTGATGGGCGTAGCGGGGTCGGGCACCAGCACCTCGGTGATTTGCCGCGCCAGGGCATTGACGAGCCAGGGCTGCCCCTGGGTGAGATGAAAGGCCCGCGCCGTCGCGTCGGGAGTGAAGACCTGTCCCGTCTCGTCGGTGTGCTGCTGGTAGAGCGCAGCCACTTCGGCAGCGGTGAAGTTGCGGAGCGTGAGGGACTCGGCCTTGATGTTGAAGGGACTGGCGGTGTGCAGGCGGTCGCTCCCGCCAGAGGCGACTTTGTAGTCGCGCACGTCGCGCAGGCCGATGAGTGCCAGCGACCAGGGGAAGGCGCGAGGACGACCCGCGTAGCCGTCCCGTAGCTGGCGCAGCACGGAGATGAGCGCCTCATCTCGCAGGGCGTCTATCTCATCGAGGAAGACCACGAGCGGGCGCGGCGAGGCTTTGGCCCAGGCCGTGAGGGCCGCGGCGATTTGTCCGCCTGGGGAGGCGTCGGGCCACGGCGGGGGTTGGAGGTCAGCAGGAAGCTGCCAGTCTGCGGCCCCTCGCCAGCGTCCCAGGATGGCGGCTTCTGCTTCGCCCGGGTCGTTGTTGAAGGCCGCCCCTACTTCCATCGAGACGAGCACCGCGGTATAGGTGCCCTCCGCGGTGAGTTCCTGCGCCAGCGTGAGCAGGGCGGTCGTCTTGCCGGTCTGCCGCGGCGCGTGCAGCACGAAGTAGAGCTGCTGGTCAATGAGTCTCTGCACCTGGGGCAGCCGTGCCATCGCGGGCAGGGTGTAGTGGCGTTCGGGGTTGCACGGCCCCGCCGTGTTGAAAAATCGGTTCATTGGTT
>JAAUSY010000038.1 GCA_012032475.1 Chloroflexaceae bacterium | reverse complement strand
CCCCCTCATTCGCCAGAAACCACGAAGCCACCACCCCCGGAAAATAATAATGCTCTGGGCAAAATGAGCGGAATCATCCCCGCCATATTCACCTTGAGCGGAATATGGCTCCGCTGCCCCCCATAGACGCGGTTCCCCCGAACCTGCTTGGCATATTGCACCGGAATGCGGCGCTGCCCCTCCTGGATATACACAATCCCCACAATCGTCAGCAGGCCAATCGCCAGAAACAGCACCAACCCCATCAACGACTGCGCGTCCCCAACCTGGCTAATCTCAATCCCCTGCCACACCAACCCTGGCACGCCCGACACAATACCCGCAAAGATAATCACCGAAATGCCGTTCCCAATCCCATGCTGGTTAATCAACTCACCGAGCCACACCAGCAGCATGGTTCCTGCCGTCATAGACAGAATAATCGTGAAGGTCGGGAAGAAATTTGTCATCAGATTGAATTCCGAACGAAAGAGCGACTGACCGGCCGTGTGCTGGAGCGCCACGGTCTGCCCATAGGCATGCAGCGCCGCCAGCGGCACAGTCATCATTGTCTGATAGCGGTTGAGCTTCACCCGCCCCTGCTCCCCCTCTTTCGCCAGTTCCTCAAGCGCCGGAATGAGCGGTTGGAGCAACTGCATAATAATCGTCGCCGTAATATAGGGATAGACCCCAAGCGCCGCCACCGAAAAATTCTTCAGCGCCCCCCCGGAGAAAATATTCAGCAGTTGCGCCAGCTGATTGCTCTGAAGCGACTGCTGCAACTGCTCCAGCGCCGCCGAATCAATATTAGGAACAGGAATATGCGCAATTGCGCGGAAGGCCAGCAGCATCCCAAGCACAAAGAGAATGCGGGCCCGCAAATCCGGCAGCTTCCACGCTCGCTGAGCCGCTTCGAGTAGATTCATCGCTGTCCCCCTCTCCCTGGATGGGGCCGGTGCCCCGGCCATTGCCACGGCTCCCAGGGTCATGCTTCCACGCTGACTCCATACTACCACAAATTCCAACATTATGTCGAACGTCGCACGCTCGGATTCGGGCCGCGGCTCCGGCTGTGGCGCTCCACCACCCACGGAAGCTCCACCACGGTCCCGCCGGCGGCCTCAATCTTCTGCCGGGCACTGGCCGAAAACTTATGCGCCCGCACCACCATCGCCCGATGCACCTCACCCTGACCGAGCACCTTCAGCGGCAACCGCTTATTCCGAATCAAGCGGGCCTCAAGCAGCGTCTCCGGGCCAATCTCCACCTCAGCCGGCCAATCGAGCAACTGCTCCAGATTGACCACCTGATACTCCACCCGCCAGATATTCGTAAACCCGCGCTTGAACGGCATCCGCTTGACCAAGCGGTTCTGACCGCCCTCAAACGTGCGGTAGGGACCAGGGCCAGAACGAGCCTTCTGCCCCATCATCCCCTTCCCACCGGTCTTCCCCTTCCCCGACCCATGCCCGCGCCCAATACGCTTGCTACGCTTCTTCGAGCCGGGTGCGGGCTGCAAATCATGTAACTTCATACTGGCACCTCCCCCACACCCTCAGCCTCACCCTCAAACTCCTCCACCGCCACCAGATGCTTCACCTTAAAAATCATCCCCCGCACCGCCTGATTATCAGGCTTGACCACGCTCCGGTGCATCTTGCGCAGCCCAAGGGAATGCATCGTCCGCTTCTGGTCGCGGGGATGCCCAATCATACTCCGGACATAGGTAATCCGCAGTTGCTTCATCCCGCCACCTCCGCCTCTCCAGGCTCGCGGCGCATCATACGCATCCGCAGCTCGCGGGGAGTCATATCGCGCCGATGCGCCATCTCCTCCAGAGAAATCAACTCGCTCAACGCCTGGAAGGTCGCCTTGACCACATTGACCGGATTATTACTCCCATGCACCTTGGTCAGCAAATCCCGGATACCAGCAGCCTCAACCACCGGCCGCACCCCGCGCCCGGCAATAACCCCGGTCCCAGGAGCCGCCGGGCGTACCATCACCTTCGACGTCCCAAACGTCGTCACCACCTCGTGGGGAATCGTCGTGCGGACCAGCGGAACGCGGATGACATTCTTCCGTGCCGCCTCCAACCCCTTCCGGATAGCGTCCGGCACTTCCGACGCCTTCCCCATCCCAATCCCCACATGGCCCTTGCCATCGCCAACCACCACGACCGTACTGAAGCTGAACCGTCGCCCGCCCTTGACCACCTTGGCAACCCGGTTGATCTGGACCACGCGCTCTTCCAGCTCAAGTTCGTCTGGATTGATTCGTTTTCGCAGCACACAACCTCCCTGCGCCCCCTCAAGCACTCGCGTGCTCAAGCACAGCACCCCAACCTAAAACGACAACCCCGCCTCACGCGCCGCATCGGCCAGCGCCTTCACCCGCCCATGATACTTAAACCCACCGCGGTCGAAGACAATCTGCGTAATCCCGGCCTCCAGCGCCCGTTCTGCCAGAATCCTCCCCACTGTCTGCGCCTGGAGGATACCACTCTGGCCCGCAACCTGCTGTCGCACCTCTTTTTCCATCGTCGAAGCCGCCACCAGCGTTCGCCCGGCCTCGTCGTCAATGACCTGCACATACAGATGGACATTGCTCCGAAACACGCTCAATCGCGGGCGCTCCTGGCTCCCCTCCACTCGTTTGCGCACCCGTCGGTGTCGCCGGATACGCAACTCACGCGGTGATCTCTTCATCGCACCCTCGCTCCCTTCGCCTACTTCGCCTTGCCCGTCTTCCCGGCCTTGCGGCGAATCCGCTCTTCCTTATACTTCACCCCTTTGCCCTTGTATGGCTCAGGTGGCCGAAGCGACCGCAACCTGGCCGCCTCCTGCCCAACCACTTCCTTATCAATGCCCCGAATAAAGATGGGCAACGGGTCACTGGCACTCTTGCGGTCACCCACCACATAGGCCACCCCATCGGGCGGGTCCATCCGCACCGGGTGCGAAAACCCAAGCTGGAGCACGAGCACCTTCCCCTCCAGCGCCGCCCGATACCCCACCCCGTTAATCTCGAGCTCACGCTGCCACCCCTCGGTGACCCCGACCACCATATTCGACAGCAAGGTGCGCGTCAGGCCGTGCAACGACCGATGCTCCTTCATATCAGACGGACGCTCCACCCGGAGCACCCCATCATCCTGCACGATGCGCATATCAGCATGAAACCGGCGCGACAACTGGCCCTTCGGTCCCCGAACGACCACCGCATTGTCCGGTTCAATCGTCACCGTCACTTTGTCCGGCACCGGAACGGGCCGTCTCCCTATACGTGACATCGCGGTCTCCCTCCTACCTACCACACATAGCACAGCACCTCGCCGCCGACCTGCTGATTCCAGGCATCGTGGTCCGCCAGCACCCCCTTGGGCGTCGAAAGAATGCTGATCCCCAACCCCCCGCGCACCCGCGGAATATCCGACCGCCGGGTATAAATCCGCAACCCCGGCTTGCTCACCCGCTTCAGGCCACTGATCACCGGCTGGCGACTATCCGTATACTTCAGGGTAATCACTATCGTATCCGCAGGCTCCCCTGGTTCGACCACATAATCGCGAATAAAACCCTCTTGTTTGAGAATCTCAGCAATGGATACTTTGATCTTCGACGCAGGAACCTTCACAGTTCGATGCCGTGCCATACAAGCATTGCGGATACGTGTCAACATGTCGCCAATCGGATCGCTAAGACTCATGGCGCTCCTCCTTACGAGAACATTTCAGGCTGAGAACTGCTACCAACTGGATTTGACCACCCCCGGAATCAGCCCCTTCAAGGCATGTTCCCGAAAACAAATGCGACACATCCCAAACTTCCGAATATAGGCACGCGCACGCCCACAGAGCTTACAGCGGTGATATTCACGCACGCGAAACTTTTGTGGTCGCTGCGCCTTCACCATCAGCGCTTTCTTTGCCAACGAGCTTTCCTCCCTCTGCCACACCAGCGCTCCTTGCTGGTCTTTACTGGTCTTCGTATCAACGCAAGCCCCTAATCCTGAAACGGCATCCCGAACGCCCGGAGCAACGCATAGCCCTGCGCATCATCCGGAGCCGTCGTCACAATCGCCACCTCAAGCCCGCGAATCTTATCTACCTTATCATAATTGATTTCCGGAAACACAATCTGCTCGCGCAGACCAATACTATAGTTCCCCCGACCATCGAACGAACGGCGGCTCACCCCGCGGAAGTCGCGGATACGCGGGAGCGCCAGGTTAATCAAACGGTCCAGAAACTCATACATCCGGTCGCCCCGCAGCGTCACCATCGCCCCGATAGCCATCCCCTGGCGAATCTTAAACCCCGCAATAGACTGACGGGCCCGCGTAATCACCGGCTTCTGCCCGGCCACCGCCGTCAGGTCGGCCAGGGCCGCATCCAGCGCTTTGGCGTTCAAGGCCGCCTCACCAACCCCCACATTCAACACAATCTTCACCAGACGCGGAGCCGCCATCACCGTCTTCAGGTGAAAATCCTTCATCAGCGTCGGAACAATCTCCTGGTGAAATTTTTCTTTCAGTCGCGCAGCCATGCTTCTCCACCTGCTTTCCCAGCAGCGTTTCCCCTAATCCGTCTGGTCGGGAATCGCTTCCAAACACGCCTTACAAAACCGCACTTTCCGCGGACGCCCCTTCAAATCCACCTCTTCCAGGAAGCGCTTGCCCGTCCGCGAGGCCCGGCCACAGCTCGGACAAATCAGCATCACATTCGACACATGAATCGGCGCTTCCATCTCGATGCGCCCCCCCGTTCGTCCCGGCCCGCGCGGCTTCATATGACGGGTGACCATATTCAACCCCTCCACCACCACCCGCTCCTTGCGCGGAAACGCCCGCTTCACCCGGCCACGCTGGCCCCTATTCTTCCCCGAAATCACCAGCACCTCATCGCCTCGTCGGACATGCATCACAGCACCTCCGGCGCGAGCGACACAATCTTCATAAACGCCTTCTCGCGCAACTCACGCGCCACCGGCCCGAAAATGCGCGTCCCCCGCGGATTATTATTATCGCGCCCCACAATCACCGCGGCATTATCATCGAAGCGAATATGCGACCCATCCGCCCGGCCATACTCCTTGGCCGTCCGGACAATCACCGCCCGCACCACCTCACCCTTCTTCACCGCACTGTTCGGGGTTGCCACCTTCACCGAAGCCACAATCAAATCCCCCACCCGGCCATAGCGCTTGCGCGACCCGCCGAGCACCCGGATACACATAATCTCCTTAGCCCCGGTATTATCCGCAACCTTCAGACGTGTCTGCTGCTGAACCATCGCTATATCTCCTCGAACCTCTGGACCACTTCCAGCACCCGCCAACGCTTGGTCTTGCTCAACGGGCGGGATTCCTCAATCCGCACCATATCCCCCACCTGACAGGTATTCTCCTCATCGTGGGCATGAAACTTACTCGTCCTGCGGATAATCTTTCGATACAGCGGGTGCGGCTTGAGATAATCCACCGCGACCACCACCGTCTTCTCCATCTTATTGCTCACCACCCGCCCCACCTTGGTCAGGCGTCTACTTTCCGCCATAGCACCCTCCTGATGCACAGAGCCTTCCCCTCACCCGGACGGGAGTTCCCCCGTCACTTCCTCCGCCAACTCCCGCTCCCGCAAAATCGTCTTAATCCGGGCAATATCGCGGCGCACCTGGCGCGGACGAGACACATTCGTCAACCGCCCCGTCTCCTTCTGGAAACGCAGGTTGAACAACTCCTTATAACAATCCTGGAGCAACGAATCCAGCTTCTCCTGGTCAAAACTGCGTAATTCCTGCGCTTTCATTCCGTCCCCTCCACATCCTCACGGCCCACCACCTTGCACGGGATAGGAAGTTTCTGGGCGGCCCGGCGCAGCGCCTCAAGCGCCAGTTCCTCACGCACCCCCCCAAGCTCAAACATCACCCGGCCAGCCTTCACCACCGCCACCCAGTGGTCAACCGAACCCTTCCCCCCACCCATGCGCGTCTCCGCGGGCTTCTGCGTCACCGGCTTGTCCGGGAAAATCCGTATCCAGACCTTCCCCCCACGCTTCACATAGCCGGTAATCGTTCGGCGAGCGGCCTCAATCTGGCGGCTCGTAATCCACGTATTCTCAAGCGCCATCAACCCGTAGTCCCCGAACGTCACCGAGTTCCCCCGATAGGAAAGCCCCCGATTCCGTCCGCGCTGCTGCTTCCGATACTTCACCCGCTTTGGCATTAACATAACGAATTTTCCTCATACTCGTCAGGACCGGGACCACGTCCCACCGCCGCCACCGCCACCGCCGCCACCGCGGCCCTCGAACGCCGGGCGGTCCGGCTGGTTCGGAAACACCTCGCCCTTATAAATCCACACCTTCACCCCGATACGACCATAGGTCGTATACGCATGCACCTGCGCATAATCAATATCCGCACGCAGCGTATGACGCGGCACCCGCCCATCGCTCTCGCTGGCAATCCGGGCCATCTCCGCCCCCGCCAACCGCCCCGAACAGCGAATCCGCACCCCCTGCGCCCCAAGCCGCATCGCTCGCTGCACCGCCTGCTTCATCGCCCGCTTATACGACACCCGCTTGTTAATCTGCTCCGCAATGCTTTCGGCAACCAGTTGAGCATCAATCTCTGGCTGATGAATTTCTTGAATGTTGAGCTTGACCTTCTTCCGTCCCGTACACCGCTCCAGCGTGCTTTTCAACAAATCAACATTCGCCCCGCGCTTCCCAATCACAATACCGGGCTTGGCCGTATACACCGTCACCTCAACCTTATTGGCCGACCGCTCAATCTCCACCCGCGACACCCCGGCATTCTGAAGCTCCTTCGCCACCACCTTGCGCAAGGTGATATCTTCGTGCAGCAAATCCGTATAGGAATGCTCCGCAAACCATTTCGACTGCCAATCCTTAATATAGCCAAGCCGAAACCCTATCGGGTGAACTTTTCGTCCCAAGGTTGGCCTCCACTTCACTCTGCTTCGCCATCATCAACAACCACCGTAATATGGGTGGTCGGCTTGCGTATCAAGTCAACCCGCCCACGCGCTCGCGGCATATGCCGTCTCAATCGCGGGCCCTCATCAGCAAAAATCTGCTTGACCACCAGGTCCGAAGGCACCATATCAAAATTGTTCTCGGCATTGGCCGCAGCCGACTTGATCGTCCGGGCCACCTCACGCGCCGCCTTCTGCGGCATATAGTTCAAAATCGCCAGGGCCCGCTCCACCGGCTCCCCACGCACCACATCCATCACCTGGCGCACCTTCTGGGGAGAAATACGAACATATTTCGTTATCGCTTTTGCTTGCATAACCCTGTGCCTACTTCATCTTGCCACGCTTGTCCGCCTTCTTGCCCCCATGCCCGCGAAACGTCCGCGTCGGAGCAAACTCCCCCAACTTATGCCCCACCATGTTCTCCGAAATATACACCGGCACATGGCGTCGCCCATCATGCACCGCAATCGTATGCCCCACCATCTGAGGAAAGATCGTCGAATCCCGCGACCAGGTGCGCAGAACGCGCTTCTCCTTGCTCCGGTTCATATCCTCAATGCGGGTAAACAACTTGATATCTACATAGGGACCCTTTTTGGATGAACGCGACATCTCTTATCCTTGCCTCCCTTGCCTGCTACTTCCGACGCCGCACAATAAACCGGTCGGTGCGGGGATTCCGGCGCGTCTTCTTGCCGAGCGCGGGTTTGCCCCACTTCGTCTTCGGCGGCATCCCCCGCGGCGCACGCCCCTCACCACCCCCATGCGGATGGTCGCGGGGGTTCATCACCGAACCACGCACCGTCGGGCGTCGGCCCAACCACCGTGAACGGCCCGCCTTGCCAAGCCGCACATTCTGATGGTCCACATTACCGACCTGCCCAATCGTCGCCATACACTGCACATGCACCCGGCGACTCTCCCCAGAGGGCAACCGAATCGTCGCATACGCCCCCTCTTTCGCCATCAACTGCGCCACATTCCCGGCGCTCCGCACCATCACCCCGCCGCGCCCCTGCTCCAACTCAATATTGTGGATCTGCGACCCCAGCGGAATAGCCGCCAGCGGCAGCGCATTCCCCACCCGGATTTCCGCCTCCGGGCCACTCATCAACATATCCCCAACCTGAATCCCCACCGGAGCCAGAATATACCGCTTCTCGCCATCCACATAATGGAGCAGCGCAATCCGGGCGCTCCGGTTCGGGTCATACTCAATCGCCGCAACCTTCGCCGGAATATGGTGCTTGTTCCGCTTAAAATCAATAATCCGGTAATTCCGCCGGTGCCCACCGCCGCGGTGGCGCGTCGTAATCTTCCCCTGATTATTCCGCCCGGCCTTCTTGCGCAAGGGTTCAACCAGACTAGGTTCCGGCTTCTTCTTCGTAATCTCCTCAAAGGTCGAAACCGACATATTGCGGCGTCCGGCCGATGTTGGCTTATACTTCTTAATCCCCATAGCACCTCCTCCGTTTCGCCCTGCGGCTCACCCGCTACCCCTCAAGCACATCAATCACTTCGCCAGGCTTCAGCGTCACCACCGCCTTCTTCCAATCAGCCGTATACCCAAACTTATCCCGCCCGCGCCGCCGCTTCTTGCCGCGCACATTCATCGTATTCACCTTCAACACGGACACCGAGAAAATCCGCTCAACCGCCTGACGGATCTGGGCCTTCGTCGCCTTCTGGGCCACCTCAAAACAATACTTCCCTTCCTCCATCAGCGCCGTATTCTTCTCAGTAATCACCGGGCGGATAATGACCTGGTAATCATTCATACTTCCCCCTATCTCGTCCATCGGGGGTCCTTCCTGGTCGCTCGACCCGCTTCACCCCGACCCCTCACCGACCCCATACTCCAGCTATGCCCCGGTCAGCGTACTTCCGCCTCATCAGCCTCATCGGCCTCAATCCCCGCGTCCGCCTCATCAGCCTCATCGGCCTCAATCCCCGCGTCCGCCTCATCAGCCTCGTCCGTCACATCGGACTCGTCTGCCTCAATCTCCTCGTCCGCCTCGTCCTCAATCATGAGCGCCTGCCGGCCATTCCCCAGGTAGCCTTCAACCACCAGAACCGCATCCCTAAGCATCAGAATATTATCAAAGCGCAGCAGGTCAATCACATTCAGATAATGCGCCAGCAGCGTCTTGACATACGGGAGATTGTTGGCAGAACACTGCACCGTCTCATCCTTGCGACCAAGCACAATCAACGTCTTCCCAGAGAGACCGTGCGCGTCGAGCAAGGCCACCACATCCTTCGTCCGGGGCCGCTCCAGTTCCAACCCATCAACAAACCGAATCTGCTCAGCGGCATGCTTGGCAGAGAGCGCCGAACGCACCGCCAGACGGCGCATCTTCCGCGGCATCTTCTGCGCATACGAACGAGGGTGCGGGCCATGGGCAATGCCCCCCCCGCGCCGGTGGGGAGCGCGGTTCGACCCCTGACGGGCCCGCCCGGTCCCCTTCTGACGATAGAGCTTACGGGTACTCCCCCGAACCTCCCCCCGCCCACGCGTATTGTGCGTTCCCAGGCGAGCGTTGGCCCGCTGCCGCACCATCGCCTGGTGCATCACCGCCATATTCGGCTCAATCCCAAAAATATCATCACTGACATGGAACAGGTCCAGAAACACCCCATGCTGGTTATATAATTTCACTTCCATGACCCACCTCTCTTCCCATCAGGAGCAAGCCCCAGGCCCCAAGCTCCAGAACCCGCAACCTGCCACGCCCCTCACGCGGTCGCCTTTGCCTTCACTGCATGCCTGACTTCCAGCAACCCCTTGATGGGACCAGGCACCGCCCCACAGACCAGCAAGAGATGCTGCTCCGGGAGCACCTCAACCACTTCGAGATTCTGCACCGTCACCCGACGGTTCCCCATCCGACCCGCCATCCGCTGCCCCTTCCAGACCTTGCTTGGCGCGGTCCCACCCCCAATCGAACCAGGGGCCCGCAGGCGGTCGCTCTGCCCGTGTGTCCGGGGGCCACCCCGAAACCCATGCCGCTTGACCACCCCCGCAAAACCGCGCCCCTTCGACGCCCCGGAAACATCCACCCGCTGACCAACCTCAAACAGGTCCACCCGGAGCACATCCCCCACCTGGTGGCTATCAATCTGACTGGTTACAAATTCGCGGAGGTAGCGAACCAGCAACCCCGCCGATTTCAGGTGCCCCTGCTGCGGCTTCGTCAGCTTGCGGGGAGCAACCTCCTCAAACCCGATCTGGACCGCCTCATACCCATCATGGTCCAGGGTGCGAACCTGCGTGACAACACACGGGCCAACCCGGATGACCGTCACCGGTACGACCTCACCCACCGGGCTGAACACCTGCGTCATCCCTATTTTGCGCCCCAACAAACCTTGAATCATCGCCCCTACCTTACTTCCTAGCGAGAGAAGCCACCCCCGCTCAACTCCACCACCGGACCCGGTGACCTCCCCCTGCGGCTGCCGCTCACCTACAACTTAATCTCAATATCAACCCGGCCGGGAGGTTCAATTTCATGAGGGCATTGATCGTCTGTTGACTCGGATCAATCACATCAATGAGTCGCTTATGCGTTCGAACCTCAAACTGTTCCTGCGAATCTTTATCAATAAAACTGGAACGAATGACGCTAAACTTTTCTATTCTGGTCGGCAACGGCACCGGACCCGCCACCAGAGCGCCCGTCCGCTCAGCCGCCTCAACAATCTGCCGCGCCGACTGATCCAGAATTTTGTGGTCGTATGCCTTCAGGCGAATACGAACCTTCTGTTTCGCCATAGTGTGCTCCCAATGTACTTTTCAGGCTACGGTTGCAGACCCTGCCCCACCGGCCCCATCTCATCTCACATCACCCATCATACCGCGCTCGCAACCTCGCAACAACGAGCCACCTCAACGAACCATGAACGATCAACGTTACGTTCACGCCCCCAACGCTTACCAGATTCAGGGCACCTAACCCTCTAACGCCCCCGACCAGCGGGCAAAGAGCGCCGCCGAAAGCGGACGACCCGCCGCCGTATCAACCAGCACCAGTTCTCCTGCCGTCACCTCGCCCGGATGGGGGGACATCGCCGACTGAACCAGGTTCGAGAGCGTCACCGACGAAAACGTCGTCGCATAGGCATGGACCAGCAATCCAAGCGGGCACTCACTCAGCAGCGCCGCACAGCTCGCCACCAGCGTCGGGAGCGACTCATGAAGTCTCCAGATTTGCCCCTTCGGCCCGCGCCCAAACACCGGCGGGTCCATCACAATCAGATCATACCGGGCACCCCGGCGCTGCTCCCGATGCACAAACGCGACCACATCATCAACAATCCAGCGGATGGGGCAATCCAGGAGACCCGATGCCTCCTGATTGGCCCGCGCCCACCGAACCGCCGGGCGAGACGCATCCACGTGGCAAACCTGTGCTCCCATCCGGGCCGCCATCAGCGTCACCACCCCCGTATACCCGAACAAAACCAGCACCCGCACAGGCCTTGCAGCCAGCGCCACCTGCCGCCCCACCCACGACCAGTGGGCGCCATGTTCCGGGAACACCCCCGTATGGCGAAACGGCGTCAGACGCGCCCAGAACGCAAGCCTATCATACTGGAGCAACCACGATTCCGGAAGGGGTTGGCGCTGAATCCACTGCCCTGGCCCATCATCACCACGACCAGGCTGAAACACCGCATCGGCAGCATCCCATACGTGCGACGGAAGAGTCGGAGGCCAGAGCGCCTGGGCCTCCGGGCGAATCAGCCGATACCGACCGAACCGCTCAAACTTCTTCCCATCGCCCGTATCAAGAAGCTCGTAATCATCCCAGGGAGGCGGCGCAAGCAGAACGAACTGAGGTTCGCGGAGGGGTGGCTCTGCGACTGGCCCCGGCTGGTCACCCGAAGACGGCCCCGTCTTCTCTGACTTGTCCATCACCGACCCACAGCCACACCGATGTTCCTGGTTCCCTTATCCCTGACGTCGGGCAATAATTTCCTGCGCCAAGTTGTCCGGGAGCTGCTCATAGTGCGAAAACTCCATAGACGACGTAGCCCGTCCCTGAGTTGCCGAACGCAAATCCGTCGTATAGCCAAACATCGCCGAAAGCGGCACGAACGCCCGAACAATCTGGTCCGTTGCCCGCACCTCCATCCCCTCAACCCGTCCGCGACGGGAGTTCAAGTCACCGAGCACCGTCCCAAGAAAATCCTCCGGGGTCACGACCTCAATCTTCATAATCGGCTCCAGAAGCATCGGACGCGCTCTCCGCACCCCCTCCTTGAGCGCCATCGAACCGGCGATCTTGAAGGCCATCTCCGACGAGTCCACCTCATGGTACGACCCATCATACAGCGTCACCTTCAGGTCAACCACCGGATAACCGGCAATCACCCCGGTCTGCATCGCCTCCTTGACCCCCTGCTCCACCGATGGAATATACTCCTTCGGAATCGTCCCCCCGACAATCGCATTGACAAACTCAAAGTTCCTGCCGGCCTCCAGGGGTTCAACTTTCAGCTTGACATGCCCATACTGACCCTTCCCGCCCGTCTGGCGCACAAACCGGCCCTCAACATCCACCGGCTGCGATATCGCCTCGCGGTAGGACACCTGGGGCTTGCCCTGGTTGGCCTCAACCTTGAATTCCCGGCGCATCCGGTCAACAATCACCTCCAGGTGCAATTCCCCCATCCCCTTAATAATCGTCTGGCCGGTTTCGTGGTCCGTATAGACGCGGAAGGTCGGGTCTTCTTCGCTCATCCGGCTCAGGGCCAGGCTCAGCTTATCCTGATCGGACTTGGTTTTCGGTTCAATCGCCAGTTCCAACACCGGCTCCGGAAAGCGGATACTCTCCAACACAACGGGATGATCCCCATCACACAGGGTATCGCCCGTGAAGCTCTGCTTCGGACCGACCATCGCGGCAATATCCCCCGCATAGACCTCCTTGATATCCTCGCGGTGGTTCGCGTGCATCTGCAACAGACGACCCACCCGCTCACGCTGGTTGCGGGCCGTATTCATCACATAGCTTCCGCTCTCCATCATCCCCGCATAGACGCGGAAGTAGGCCAGCTTCCCAACATAGGGATCCGAAACGACTTTGAACACCAGCGCGGTGAAAGGCTCCCCATCGTCCGGGAGACGACTGATAACCTTCGCCTCTCCTTCATCCAGGGCTTCCTGACCGGGCAGCGTCCCCTGCACCGGCGGGCGGTCCAGCGGCGACGGCAAGTAATCCACCACCGCATCCAGGAGCTTCTGCACCCCCTTATTCTTGAGCGCTGACCCGCACAGGACCGGCACCAACTTGTTCGCAATCACCGCCTTCCGCAGGCCCCGCTTCAACTCTTCCGCCGTCAGCGTCTCACCCTCAAGATAGAGCAGGGTCAATTCATCATCCGTTTCAGCAATCGCCTCAATCATCTCCTGACGGGCCGCCTCCACCTGGGCCGCCATCTCTTCAGGAACGTCAACAACCTCCCGCTGCTGCCCAAGGTCATCGGTGAAAAGAATGGCATGATTCTCAATCAGGTCAATGACCCCTTTGAAGGTGTCCTCGGCCCCCACCGGAAGCTGAATGGCGACCGGCCTGGCTCCGAGCCGCTCCTTAATCATATTGATGGTGCGGTCAAAATTCGCCCCGACCCGGTCCATCTTGTTCACAAAGCAAATCCGTGGGACCAGATACTTGTTCGCCTGCCGCCACACCGTCTCCGACTGTGGCTCAACCCCGGCGACCGCGTCGAACACAACGACGCCCCCATCCAACACCCGGAGGGATCGCTCCACCTCCACCGTAAAATCAACGTGCCCTGGGGTATCAATGATATTGACGCGATGGTCATTCCAGGAAGCCGTGGTGGCCGCCGAGGTAATGGTAATCCCCCGCTCTTGCTCCTGGGGCATCCAGTCCATCACCGCCGTGCCTTCATGCACCTCACCGATTTTGTAGGTACGACCCGTATAAAAGAGAATCCTCTCGGTTGTCGTTGTTTTTCCCGCATCTATGTGGGCAATAATACCGATGTTCCGAATACGATCTATTGGGACCTGGCGCGACATGATAGAACCTCACGGAACTGCTTGATGAACTTGAAAACCAAGAAAGCCGCTAATCGGCAAATATCGGCGAATAAAGGAGGAACCGTTATAAGCGACCATAATGGGCAAACGCCCGGTTGGACTCCGCCATCCGATGAACATCTTCCTTACGCTTGATGGTATTCCCGGTGTTGTTGTAGGCATCCACCAGTTCGCCCGCCAGACGCTCATACATCGGCTTTCCGCTGCGCCCCGTGCCGACTGCAAAATCCAGCGGATGGCAAGCGAAACACGGCGGTCGCTTCGGACCTCGACCGGAACCTGATAGGTCGCCCCGCCGACCCGGCGCGGCTTGACCTCTATCGAAGGGCTAACATTACGAATGGCCTGCTCAAAGACCTCCATCGGCTCGCGCTTCACCCGCTTCGATGCCAGGTCCATGGCCGAATAGACAATTCGCTCCGCCAGACTCTTCTTCCCACGACGCATCACCTTGTTAATGAACTGCTGGACCAGCACACTGTGGTGCCGGGAATCCGGCAATGCTTCCCGTTTGACAATTTTCCCTCTGCGTGGCATATCCTCACCCTCGCTCAACCCGGAGCCTCAAAAAAACCCCCCTGCCCTGCTAGCGTTTTCGAGTCGGCGTCTGCCCACCTTTTTTCGTTCCATATTTCGAACGACCCTGTTTGCGGTTCGACACCCCCTGCGTGTCGAGGGTGCCACGGACAATGTGGTACCGAACCCCCGGCAGGTCCTTGACCCGTCCCCCCCGGATGAGCACCACCGAGTGCTCTTGCAGGTTGTGCCCTTCTCCAGGGATATAGGCCGTTACCTCCATCTGGTTCGACAGGCGAACCCGAGCAATCTTGCGCAACGCCGAATTGGGCTTTTTCGGTGTGACCGTGCTGACCTTGGTGCAGACCCCCCGTTTCTGCGGCGACCCACCCCCTCGCTTGAGTTTCCCCTTCAGCGAGTTATAGGTAAACCGCAGGGCAGGAGCCTTGGTCTTCTTTGAAACCGGCTTCCGCGGTTTCCGAACAAGCTGGTTTATGGTTGGCATGACCCTTATCTTTCCCCTGTGCCTCGTTCCCGCATACCGTGCAGCGCACCCCGAAGCCTCGTGAGCATAAAAAAAGACTACGCCCCGGTTCTGGTCGCACCCAATGCGCCTTAGAGGTGGGCGTTATACTGATTGTTTTCCTACTTTTGTGCATTCCTGCACAACGAGAAGGAATTATATCAGAAATACGATAGCATGTCAAATGAATCTGGCCGGTTTTTTTGACCGTACGCGATGCCCCCCCTTGAAAGAAACAAATGTTTTATTTCTCATATGAGAGAACACCCATACCCTACGAATATAAACGAGAAGAAAGCTACCGTTTGCATACATTTTTGCCTCTAAATTATTATGATAGAGAGACCTGGCGTACGCTCACGGAGCAAAGCACGATGCCACCAGCGCCGTCGGGTCCACATTCGTTGAGCCATACCAGACCTGGTAGTCGAGGTGGGGGCCGGTCGTCTTGCCGCTGCTCCCCATCATCCCGATAACCGTGCCCGCCGAAACATACTGCCCGCTCTGAACCAGGATTTCCGACAGGTGTGCATAGTTCGTGCGCCAACCCGTCCCCCCATCGGTAATGCTCACCTGGTTCCCCCCTACCGCAAAATCCTCCTCCAACCCGACCCAGGCCACCCCGCTGTGGGTCGCCACCACCGCAACCCCCTCCCACGCCCCGCTGCTCACCGCAAGGTCAACCGCCCCCCAGACCTCCGCCGGGCTGTGCGACCCCACCCCATAGCCCTGGGTCATCACCACCCATCCCGCGACCGGCTGAAGCGGGCACCCCTGCGGACCCGCCGCGCTCAGCGCAAAGGCCTGAACATCCACCACCGCTAGCTCGGTCGGCTCCGGGGTGGGCGGGGCTGGCAACTCGGTCGGCTCCGGGGTGGGCGAAGGCATCGGCGTCGGAGCCTGGGCATCCGGCATACGCCGCAATTCTGCCGGCGACACCGTCGGGAGCAAAGGCCCACTCCTCCCCCAGGGTGGCACGGGCCCGGCCCGGCCCGCCCTGACTTGTCTGCCCGTCCTGGCTCGAAGTTCCGGCCAGTGCCGCCAGCGGCAGCGTCGCAACCGTAATGGTCCCATCATCCTCAGAAAGCGACCGGTGGACGACGTAGGCCGTCGGTACCAGCGCCGGAACCTCCCGAACGGTGGCGAGGCGCTGGCCGGCCTCATCCTCCAGCGCCACCCCCTCCTGAGACAATTGCCCGGTGGCCCGGATAACCGACACTTGGTAGGGATAGAGCAGATTGAACGCCAGAGCCATCAGCAGGACCGTCAGCACCGTAACCCGGTGCGCCAGGAAGATATCGGAAGATGCGGTGGTTTTCATGAGATTGCCTCCCAGAGCCATGAGATACTTCTTCGTCGGACCATTCCGGGCCAACGACCGAAATGGTTACCAGTATCGTAGCCTCCGGGAGGGGCAACATGAATGGAACGGAGATGGAGCAGGAATGACAGTCTGCTGACCGCGCTCTCATCCCGCCCACGAGGGATGAGGGGTGGAGGATGAAAGATGAAAGATGAAGGATAGATGAAGGATGAAAGGTAAAGGATGGGAAATCGAGGATGAAAAACGAGTAATGAGAGGCAAGCTACTCCCAGGCCACAAACCAGCGTCCAGCGCGGAGGTTAGGTCGTCGGCCCGGTGAGCAGGCACACTTCCGGAAGGGGGCAAACCGCACCTCCGGCGGGTGGTTGAGGCGGTGCTCCACGGATTCCAGAGCATAGTCAAGGTCCTTGCGGATAAGCTCCTCCACGGCGAAGCGAGGAACCACATGCACCAGCGGCCCAAGGAGCGGAGCCAGATCAAGCGCCATTGTCACCTGAAGATGCGTCCCCCCCTCCTTCGAATTCGGGGTCGGAGCCGGCGACAGCGTCCAGACAATCGTTGCCGGAAGCGGTTTCTGCACCCGGAAGGTTATCTCGCGAGGCTCCACCCATTCGAGCCGGCCCCAAAACTGGACCGTCCCCAACATCTTGCCAATAGCGAGGTGGATAGCCAGCCTGGCGCTGTTCCCGCGGCTCTCCTCAATCTCGGCTTTGCGCAATCGCGGCAGGAGATAGGGCAACCCCTTCGGGTCCGAAAGCATCTGGAACGTGACATCTGGTGGGGCCGCCTGGATAGAGCGCTGCCGGGTTATGCGAATCTTCATAATTCTCGTAATAACGTGACAACGTGGACATCCTGTTCTCCCTATCATACCACAGATTTCCCCCCACCTGACAACGGGACCTGCACCCCGACCAGAAGTCTCCCGTCATATCCATGGTATCATACCAGAACAATGCAGATGGACCCCGACAACCAGCACCCCACCCGCCCGTTGCGCGTTGCCATGCTCGCCCGCGTCGTCTACCCACTCCACGGGTTCGGCGGCATCGAGCGGCACGTCTTCCACCTCGTCACCCACCTGGCCCGCCTGGGGGTCGCCGTCACCCTGTTCGTGCAACCGCCGCTCCCCCAACCCCCGCCGGCCCGCCCCAGCAGCAGGCACGGAAACGACCAGAACGTCAGCGACCGCAAGAGCGACCAGCACGTCGCCAGCGAGATGGTGCAGCAGAGCGCTGCATCTCTGGTGTTCCTGCGCTACGACTACACCTCCCCCCTGCTCCCCCCCAACGGAGTCATCGGGCGACAGATCAACTACCCCCGCTACACCTGGCACCTGGGGTTGGCCGCCGCGGCGGCGGTGCGGCGTGGGAGTGTGGACCTCGTCCACAGTCAGGGTCTCTGCGCCGCAGGATACGGAGCCATACGAGTGCGCGACCCGCTTTTACGCTCGGTCCCCTTTGTTGCCAACCCCCACGGAATGGAAGAATACCGGACCTCGGACTGGCGCAAATGGCTGGCCTACGCACCCTTTCGCCTGCTCTACACCTATGGGCACCGCTGTGCCGACCGCGTGATAGCCACCGACGCTTGCACGCAGCACGATATCCCCCGCTACCTGGGCATTGACCCCCGGCGGGTTGTAGTCATCCCCAGCGCTATAGACGTTGACGAATGCCTGGGGTTGGTCTGCGACGAAACCCGCGCAGCGTTGCGAGCGCGGTTTCGCCTGGACGAAGCCGGGCCGGTCTTCCTCAGCGTCGGGCGGCTCGAACGCAACAAAGGCTACCATATCCTCATTGCCGCGCTGTCGCGTCTTCGCGAGGCGCTCCCGCCACGCTGGCGCTGGTTGCTGGTGGGGCAAGGACGCGAAGAACCATCCTTGCAGCGCCAGGCCCACGAAGCCGGCCTCACCGAACATATCACCTTTGTCGGTCGGCTCCAGAACGACCGGGAACTCCACAGCCTCTACGAAGAAGTGGACCTCGTGGTCCACCCCACCCTGTATGAAGGGTCGTCCCTGGTAACGCTGGAGGGGATGGTCCATCGCCGCCCGGTCATCGCCAGCGCCGTTGGCGGCATCCCCGACAAGGTGTTCCACGGGCAAAACGGCTACCTTGTACGCCCCGGTGACGTGGAAGACCTGGCGAACCACCTGCGCCTGGCCCTGGAACAGCGGAACCAGTGGCCGGCCTGGGGCGAAACTGGCGTACGCATCGTGCAGACCACCTTTGCCTGGCCGGTCGTTGCCCGCACCACCAGAGCATTATACGAAGAGCTTCTGGGCAATCCTCCCGATGGCTCTTTCCGAAAAGGCATGGTATCATATCATCCACGTGATGAATGGGTAATCGTCGAGAAGCACAGGTGAGCCATGCATGGTCATGATCATGAGAGAGACCGTCCCTTGAAGAAAGGGCATCCAGACGAGCATCCAGAGAGACATATCGTTGCCATTGGCGGAGGGAGCGGGGTCAGCCAGGTCCTCCTGGGGTCCCAACCCTATTTCTCCAAACGCACAGCGATAGTCGCCGTCACCGACACGGGCCGCAGCACCGGGCTTGCCCGCGCCATCGGAGACATGCCCGCTCCTGGGGACCTGCGGAACGCCCTGGCGAACCTTTCTGACAACCCGAACTCCCTCATGGTGCGGCTGGTCCAGCACCGCCTGACCTCGCCCGGCCAACCCCCGCTGGATGGCATGGCATTTGGCAACCTGCTCATTGCGGCTTTGAAGCAAATGACCAGCGACTTTGCCCAGGCCATCGAAACCGTGCGCGACCTGCTCACCACCAGTGTGCAGGTATTGCCCGTCTCAATAGCCAATACTCACCTGTGCGCCGAACTGGAAGACGGCAGCATGATGCAGGACGAACTGGCCGTGCGAGGAATCAACAAAGCCCCCATTCGACGCCTGTTCCTGGCCGATGCCACAGCCACGGCCTACCCGCCGGCCGTTGCCACCATCACCAGCGCCGATATCGTTGCCATCGGGCCGGGCAGTTTCTACACCTCGGTGCTGGCAACGCTCCTGTTCCAGGGCATCACCGAGGCGTTGCGCCAGACCCGTGCCACGGTTGTTTTTGTCTGCAACACGACGACCCAACCAGGGCAGACCGACGGCTACCAGGCGCTCGACCACATTCAGCGGCTCGTAGCGCTGGTCGGGCCGGGCGTCATTGATGCGGTGCTGGTCAACCGCAGCGACCAGGTAGACCCGGCCCTGCTGGCCCGCTACGCCGCCGAAGGTATCTACCTGCTCCAGCCATACGACGATGAAATCCAGCGGATTGAGGCTCTGGGGGTTCATCCCCTGGTCAACGATTATTGCGAACAACCGTCCCCCAAGCGGGAACTCTGGAACAAGCAAGATACCATCCGCCACGACCCGGCCCGGCTTGGGCAGGCATTGTGGCACATCTCCCAAACCTATGGTACAGAACCAGCCGGACATCCAGATCCAGGACGCTCCTCCCCTCACCACCACGGATGTTGAATATCTCGTGGTGAGCGACGAAGAGCTGGAAAAACCCTACCGCATCATCATTCAAAATGATGACGTGACCCCGATGGATTTTGTCGTCGTGGTGCTCCGCCTGTTCTTCGACCTCGACTTCGACCGGGCCTTTCAGGTAATGATGAAGGCGCACCGCCATGGTCGCGCCCACGTGACCACGCTCCCCTATGAGGAAGCAAAGGAGCGGGTCTATGCCGCTCATAGCGCGGCCCGCGAAGCCAGCTACCCGCTGACCTTCTACCTGGAACCTGATGAATAGAATCAGTAGAACGCAAGAAAGCAAGCATAGAGAAAACCCGTAATGAGGACGCTTGATGAAGATACCCGTTCGTATCGGTCTCGTCTGGGCAATCGCCGTGGGAACCTGGCTGCTGGCAGCGTGTGGGGGTTCTACCCCTTCTTCCGCTTCGGGGTTAGCCGGACCGGCAGAAGTAGGGTCCACCGCGGCCCCCCCCCACGGAACCCCGACACCCATACTCACCGCTTCGTCTATCCCTTCGACCACGCTTTTGCCCGTTCCAACCCGGACCCCGCGGCCAACCCCGACGGTTCTGCCGACCTTCCCTCCGGACACGGAGGTCGCTGGCATCAACCTTGGCGGGCTGACTATGGCCGAAGCCCGCGACCTGGTGTATCCCCGCATCGCCCGCCCCCTGGAGTGCTCGGTGGGAGCCACCACCTTTGTCATCGAACCCGATGACCTTGACCTGGAGGTGGCGCTGGATACCCTGCTGACCGAGGTGAGCCACCCGGCCAACCGAGAAGGGGATACGCATACCGAAGCAGAAAAAACCTGGATACCCCACCCCGTCCCGTTCCGCTTCGATGAAACGGCTCTGCGACAGAAGCTCGCTGCATCCGTCCCGCAGGTGGTGATATCGCCAACGCTGGATGTGCGCATTGACGCGACCGACCCCATCTCGCGCAGTTTTGTGTTCTTCCCGCAGCGCGTGGTAGATATTGACCGGGCGGTGCGGCAGGTCGAAGACCGGCTGCGCTGGCCGCGGCTCTCGCGGCACATCCGGCTGGCCCTCCGCTACGACCACCCTGACCACGGCAACCCTGTCAACAACAACGGCGCACCGCCGGGCGCGATGAAGCCCCCCCCTCGCGCCAGCTTTGAGCAGGTCCGGCAGCAGGTAGACGCAATGGCAGAACAGTGGGATGGCATCGTGGGGTTCTACCTGTATGACCTTGCGAGCGGGGCCACCGTGACGCGCCATGAAAACACCGTCTTCTCCGGAGCCAGCGTGATGAAAGCCGCCATCTTGCTGCATGCCTATGCCACCCTGCCGGAATTCACCGAGGAGGAGCACCAGTGGATTGCGGAAATGATTGTCGAGAGTGACAACCTCGCGGCCAACCACGTTCTGGCGGCATCGGCCAGCGGCACCGGCACCGAAGATGCCCTGGTCGGAGCCACTATGATGAACGAGATGCTGAAATCCCACCTGGGGCTGCAACATACCTACCAGTATATGCCCTACGAAGCTGCCGACTACCTCATCGAGGTGCGTGGGATGACCATTCAGCGCGGCCCGGAGCACGAAGGCCCCCCTCCCTACACCGAGGCAGACCCCATGCTTCGCACCACCCCGGCCGAGATGAGCCGGATTTTCCTGGAGATTGACCGGTGCAGTCAGGGGAAGGGACCGCTGCTGCGGACCTTTACAGAGACGCTCACGATTGACCGCTGCCAGGAGATGCTGGACTGGTTTGCCCAGAACGCCGACGATACGCGCATCCGCGCCGGGTTGCCCGCAACCGTGCGGGTCGAACACAAGAGCGGCTGGATTGAAGATATGCAGTGCGATGTCGGAATTATCCGGTCGCCGGGGGGCGATTTTGTGCTGGCGATATACCTCTACCGCGAGACGGACCAACTCTATGACGCAGTCGCCGCGCCGGTCATTGCCGCATTTGCGCGGATGGTCTACACAGCCTATAACCCGCTGGTGGCGAGTGACTGAGCCAGTGACGAGCCAGTGACGGGTAATGAAATAATGAAATGATATGATGATGACACCGAATTTATCGGGGAAGATTGCCGTGGTGACCGGCGCAAGCCGCGGAGTGGGCCGCGGTATTGCCCAGGTGCTTGGCGAAGCCGGAGCGACTGTCTACGTTACCGGGCGCAGCGTGCGTGGGGCAGCCACCACCGAAAACCTCCCCGGCACCATTGATGAAACCGCCGAACTGGTGACTGCCATGGGCGGAACGGGTATCCCGGTGCGGTGCGACCACACCGTGGATGCCGAGGTTGCGGCGCTGTTTGAGCGGGTGCGCCAGGAGCACGGGCGGCTCGACCTCCTCGTCAACAACGTGTGGGGTGGCTACGAACACTACGACACCCACAAGTTCGACGGCCCCTTCTGGGAGCAGCCATGGTGGTACTGGGAGGGCATGTTTGTCGCAGGGGTTCGGGCGCACTACCTTGCCAGTCGCTTTGCTGCCAGCCTGATGCTGCCGCACCGCCGGGGACTCATCATCAATATTTCGTCGGGCGATGGGCAGAAATACCGCGGCAACCTGTTGTATGATGTAGCGAAGACCGCCGTTGACCGCCTGGCAGCGGGGATAGCCCACGAACTGCGTTCCTCCACGATAGCCGCGCTATCGCTCTACCCCGGCTTCGTGCGCACCGAGCGGGTGATGGCCGTACACGCCGCTCACCCCTTCGACCTGAGCCAGACCGAGACGCCGGAGTATACCGGGCGAGCCGTGGCAGCCCTTGCAGGGGACCCCGATGTCATGCGCTGGTCGGGCAGCGTGGTGAAGGTGGGGGAGCTTGCCAGGGTCTATGGGTTTACCGACCGCGATGGCACGCAACCCCCTCCGTTCACCTTCGAGGAGCCAGGTTCACTGGCCTGATGTGGTATATCAGACCAAACACATCACGACATCATCCATCACCAGCATCAGAGGGTCATCAAATAGGCCACCAGGTCCTCAATGTGCTCATCCATCAGCATCGAATCATACTTGTGATACATTGTGCCGGGTGGTAACCCTTCAACCACATAGGCATCCGGTTCACGGATAGATTGCCGCAGGTATTCTTCCGCGGACATACCAGGGACGCGGGTTGCGGCCCGCCTGGCAATGCCCTTCATGTCCGGCCCCACCAGCGAGTGGTGAGGCGACTCGATGTAATGACAGAACCCACAGGGGACCACGCCGTCAATCTTCATTTCCCCATGAAAGATGGCTCTTCCAGTTTCGGGGTCTCCCTTCGTTGTGGCTGTGACAACTTCGGGTTTTTCTGAGACCATCATTGCGGCGGTGCTCACATTTGACACATTTCCACAGGCCACCAGCAAGAGGAACATGGTTGCCAGATATGCCCCACGAAGTAACATCGTTGTTCCTTGCATGGTTATGCTGCTACTTTCTAGGTGTTCAAAAGTACTCGAAAGTACGTCTTGTCCATTTTCGAAATTCCTGCTTCAACCTGCACTGCGCTCTCAAGCGAACGTCTTACACGCAGTCCACAGGCGTGTTTTACGTCCCGATGTAGCCACTACCGAGGACGGTCAGTTTTTAGACACTGACAAGCCGTATTCCTTCCAGGTACGCAGCCTGAGTACTCCTGTTCGCTTTCGGGTAGGTTTTGCCTATCTAGCTACACCTCCTTCGATACTCAACCGATATTCAACCGTCTGGAAAGTACTGTCATAGATACCTTGATCTACTATTATATCAGATACAATGACAGAAAGCTAGTGGGGTCTTCGGAGCACCGGAGCATTCGGGTCAGGTCGCATAGCTTTCTCCTTTCACAAGCCATCTTCGACCATATGGTACCACGTTCGTGGTGAATAGCTTCGCCTTCATATTCATACCAGATGTGGGCAAAAGGTATCACCCGTCACCCATCACTCGATGGTATAATATCGGAGCATACACCGTGCAACAGCAGGGACCCCATGCTTGCACTGAGACGCATCTTTTTGCACAACTGGCACCCATTCAGCCACGCCATCATTGACATTGGCGAGACCACCCACCTGGTTGACCAGCGTGGGCCGTCCTGGTCGGCAGTGCTGGACGCATGCAGCGTTCTCCTGACGACCGACCTGCCCCGCATCCAGGCCAGGGTATCCACTTCTCCCTCCGTCGCCACCACGGCCTGCATCGCCCTGGAGTTTGCCGATACCCGGAACGCCGCTTTTCTCACCCTGGGAGCCTGCATCGAGCGGGGCGTTGAAGGGGCCGGCAATGAGGCGTTCCCACGCTGCATGTTCTTGCTCTTCCCGGCCGCGCTCGCCCCCGACATGCTGGCACCGGACGGTCAGGCGCTCAGCCGCCACGAACTGCGTCAGACGCTCCGCAGCCTGCGCGATGCCCACACCTACGACCGGGTCGGGGAATACCAGGCCGATATGCTTGACCGGCTCGGCGGGCTGAGCCGCCGCTTCCTCGACCTGTTCGGACGGGCCATCGCGTTTCGGGTCCCATGCGACCCATACGAGTTCGTCGCCCAATGGCTGCTCGAAGCGCGTCCGCTCAATGTAGAGACCTTACAGCGAATTGCCGAGCCATATGCCCAGTTGAGCACCACGGCCCGCGAGGTCGAAGAGAAGCTCACCGCGCTGCACACCATCGTGGACCAGCAGCGCCGTATTCGTCACCTGCACCAGCCATATGCCGAACACACGGTGCTGGTCTCCCTCCTGCGCCGCGCCATCATCGAACAGCGGCTGGCTAGCCTCGAACGCCGCCTGTCCCAGCGGCGCAAGCAGGTGGCCCGTGCCAGAACAGAGCGAGAGCACGCCCAGGATGCCCTGAAAGAATCGCAGTCCCACTTGCTCGAAGCCGTGGTAGCCGTGCGGCAAACATCCCTGATGCGCCTCCGTGACGACCTTCAGCGAGAGATGAAGCAGCTCACCAGCGAGGCAACGATGATCCATGCCCGCTGGCTGGCGCTGCTCCACGACCTCAAGCGCGAAGAAGCCGCGCTGCGCCCCCTGCTCGACCCCCGCGAACACGAACGGCTCACCCGCCACGAAGCATGGGCCGACCTGGTACTCAACGACGAAGAGCAAGAGACGGTGCGCACTCTCCTGAACAGCATCGCTGTTCTTGCCCCCGACCGCCCCCCCCCGCGGCAGTTTGCCACCCTGATTGACGCTGCCGTGCCGGTGCTGGACACTGCCCTGTTCCGCACCATAGAAGGGCAGTTTCGCCTGCGCCAGCAGATGCAAGAGGCCCGCAGCCGGGGTCGGGAAGCCGAACAAAGGCTCGAACAACTGCGCCGGGGAGCACGGGGATATCCCAGGGAAGTCGAGCGGGTGTGCGAACTGCTCACCCATCTCCTCGGAGGCGAGCGCCCCCCCCTCCTGTGCGAGGTGCTCGAAGTCCCCGATGAGCGCTGGCAAGACGCCGTCGAAGCGATGCTTGGCCCGCGCCGCTTCACCATCCTGGTGCAACCCCGCTTCGTAAACCTTGCGCGGCAGGTCATCGAACGGGCGCGGACCAACGAACACATCTACGATGTCGGGTTACTCGATATCACCGGAGCACTCCACCCGCGGCCCGCGGCTCCCTCCACCTCCCTGGCCTCCCAGGTTCAGACCGAATTTCCGGCCATTCGGCCCTACCTTGACACCCTCCTGGGCGACATCGTCACCTGCGACACGGTTGACCAGCTTCACCGCCACCGTCAGGCCATAACCCCGGAAGTTGTCGTTCACAGCGAGTGGACCATCCGCGCTGTTCCGCCCGACCACTACCGCCCGTGGTTCATTGGCGAACGCGCCCATCGTTCTCAGAGAGAAGCCCTTGAGCAGGCGCTCCGCGACAGCAGCGACTACCTCATTGCTGCAACCCACATCTCCAACGCCATCAACGCGCAGATAACCCGGCTCAAGCGCGTGCGCGACCTCTCGAACCTGCGCCACCGCCTGGATACGCCCCTGGATGATCGCCCCCTGCGGGGCCGGGTCAATGAATGCATCGCACGCCAACAATCCCTGGACATGCGGGAAATCGAAGGCATGCTTGGCGAGAGTGAGCGATGGCGCGAAGCCGTTGAGCAGCAGCAGGCGACCGTCAACCAGCGAACCGCCAGCATCGCTGCCTGGGAAACAGAGATACGTCTTCTGGAGCGCGATATCCGCGCAAGCAATGCCGACCTGGCCCTCCACGCCCCGCAAGATGCCGAGGTGCAGGAGCGCTACGCCGACGCCGTTGCTGCGGCCAGAACCCTGCTCGACCGCTACCGTCCAGCGCTTGAGGCCGGGGGAGGGACAGACGACGAGCCAGACAACGAGCCGGGCGACGAAGGCTCCGTCCAGAACCAACTCCAGAACGCGCTTCAGACAGAGGAAACAGCCCGGCACCGCCTGGAACAACAACGGACCGAAGAACTCTACCGACTGAACCGCGAAACAGCCGCCTACAACGCGCAGTATCGCTTCGTAGCGCGGGCCGGCGACCCCGACGAACCGCGCTACGCCGAAGAAGCACAGCGCTTGCGGTCGGAAGAACTCCCCCGCTACCAGGACCAGATTGCGCAAGCCCGGCGCAGGAGCATCGAGGGGTTGCAGCGGGAGGTTCTGGTTCCACTGCGGGAGCGTATCATCACTGTGCACCAGCAACTCGAACGGTTCAACGACGCGCTGTCGCGGCTCGAACTCTCTGGCAAGCGCTACCGCTTTTCCTGTGTCCCCGCAGATGACCTGCTCCCCTACTATTCCCTGATGGTGGAATCCCACCGGTTGGAACGGGCGGACGGCCCGGTCTTTGAGATCTTTGACCACGAGTTCTACACGAACCATCGGGACACGTTCGACCAGTTCTATGCCGCACTGACCCGTCCCCCCCGGTCGGACGACGAGCAGCGTCAGCAGGAGCACCTGATAGACTACCGGAGATTCTTCCGCTACGGAGTGGAGGTCATCCCTACCACTCCCACCCCGCCTCTTCCTGGGGCCGGGCGCGGGTGAGCCAGGCGAGACGCCCCCCCCGTGCCGATGACGCACTCCCCTTCTACCTGACCATCGCC
>JAAUSY010000201.1 GCA_012032475.1 Chloroflexaceae bacterium | reverse complement strand
CCCTGAGACCGTATCATGCGAGCAACAAAAATGCCTCGTCCATCGTTCGTTCAATGATGGCACCATGGTCCGGAGCGTGGGGCATAAGAGCGTGGGACCGTGGGAGCGTAGTGGGAGATTACGAGAAGGGAGAAACAGCGCATGAACATCCACGACATCATCACGAGCCAGCAGGAGATGGTTGACCAGGCCTGGGAGCTTGCCAATGGCGACCTGGAGGTCTACAACTGCATGGCTGTTGCCATCAACGAATGGGTGGACCTGATGCTGCGGTCACTCTGCGAAACTCAGGAGGAATCGGTCCATGTCCACGCCTGACGGTCACGCTCTTCAGCCACAGCCGCAGCCATATCGGCCACCTGACGCCGCAGCCGCAGGGTTGCCAGCGGCGATGGCGCAGGGACCAGCCACCCTGCGAGGTCGCTCAGCGGCGCGGTGCGACTGGCCTGAATGGAACGGCGCTGGGCGAGCAGTGCTCGCAGTTCGGGCAGGGCATCCAGGCGACCAGCAGCAATGGCCGGCTGCCGCCGCAGCGCGGCATAGGCCATCGCCATCGCATCATAGCACAGGATGGCCGGCAGACATTCCCGCAGCAGCGGGCCGGGCAGGCACCGAATCAGCACCCGCAGACGGTTTCGCGCCAGAAGACGCTGCTTGAACCCTCCCCCGCTCGCGGAGGAGACATGCCGCGCCCGCGCTGCGGGAGCCAGCACACAGGACCACCCCCGCAACCGCGCCCGCCACGCCAGGTCCACATCCTCCAGGTAGCAAAAGAACCCCGCCGCAAACAAACCAACATCGCGCAGCAGAGCGCGCCGCAACAGCGCCAACCCACCGCTTGCCCCGAAAATCTCCAGAGGAGACAGAGGCAGAGTTGAAACCGCCTCCCCAACTCTCAGATCAAGCGCCACCCCATCTCGCTGCACGAGGATACCCGCCGAGGCGACGACGGAAGGGCGACGGCTGAAGACCAGCACCCCCGCCGCGGCTCCCGCCGCGGGGTGGGATTGCAGCGCCGACCACAGCGCGTCAAGGCACCCCGGCTCCACCATGGCGTCGTCGTTGCAGAGGAGCAGCACCTCCCCCCGCGCCACCTCCAACCCGGCGTTGTTCCCCCGGCAAAGCCGAGGTTGCGCGGTAATTCGACCACGCGCACCGCAGGAGCATGGCGGCGGGCCCAAGCTGCTGCTCCATCGCGGGAACCGTTATCAACCAGCACGATTTCGTCACCGTCGCGGAGCTGTGGGCGCAGTGCCATGAGGCACGCAGGAAGGTAGCGGAGCGCGTTCCAGGTCGGGATGATGACCGAGAGCGGAGGCCGCCCCAGCGCAGGCCCCGCAGGGTGTAGGGCTATCTCAGGGGCCATCTTCCCGGTCCCTTCCGACCGTCGCGGCGACCTGCTGAAAGGCCCGGAGCATGGCATCCTTGCCGCCCCACGCCTGCCGCACCCCCTGTGGGTCGAGCACCCGCCAGACCCCCACCAGGGTATGTTGCTGGAGGTGCCACCCCCGAACGGACACCAGGTCGTTCCAGCACATGGCGAGGTCCGGCAGCACCGGGCGCACGGCCAGGTTGGGCATAGATGGCAGGCCGCTGAGAAGTTGCGGGTCTCTGGACAGCGCCCCCAGAACCACCTTCGCCACCAGGGAGATTTGCCGCAGCACCGGCGAAGTCTCGCCCAGGGAGAGGTCGAGGTCATCCGAAGTCCCCGCAATGAAACGCCTGGTTTCGGCCATCACCAGCGGGTTCGATGGCAGCAGGTTGTGAGTTTCGGGGACTTCGAGAAAGCGGTCCATGGCTGCGACCGGGAGGCGGGTCTCCCAGAGCGCAATCGTCCCGTCGTGTGGCTCCGGCAGCACACCCCGGCTCAGAAAGGAGTTGAAGTTGCGGATATCGAACGGCTTCGTGCCGGCTACGACCATCACGCCCGATGTGGGAATGGCGCATATCTCGTTGATATAGGCGCGGTCGCCCAGTTCGTGGAGCGCCGGGCCGAAGACCCACCGCACCCCCGGCACGACAAAGAAGAGCCGCATCGCCGGACGGTCCAGCACCGCCCGCACCAGCGATGCCCCGTGGTTGGGGGGGCCAATCATCACGATCTTGCCCAGGCGGGGGAGGGGGTGCAGCTTCAGCAGCCGGCGCAGCACAATGCCCCCCATACTCTGCGTGACAAAATGGATCGTCTCGTAGTGGGGGGCATTCAGGCGATAGACCTGGTAGAGTTGCTCTGCCAGGATCGTAATGGGATGGGTCAGACTGGCATAGGACCAGTTGACGGTGGCGTACCCGCACCGCCGGAACATCCGCTCCAGGTCCCCCATACCGTTTTTGTAATCACCAAGCCCGTGAACCAGCATCACACACGCGGACTCCATAGGCTCCTCTTCCCCTTCTTCGCTCTCTCTTCGCTCCCTGCCCCGTTCCTGCTCCGGGGCTACCCCTTCGCCGGCAACACGGTTTCGAACATCATCTTGTCGCGGTTGTTGCTAAACAGCCAGTCTGGAATGGGCAGTGGATAGCAGCCAGAGAAACAGGCATGACAATGCCGGGACTCATTGGGAACGGGAGACCCATCTATGACCAAAAGCATCCCCTCCAGGCTGAGATACGCCAGGCTGTCGGCCCCAATCCACTGGCGAATTTCCTCAACATCCAACCGATAAGCCACCAGTTCCTCATAGGTCGCCATATCCACGCCCATAAAGCAGGGATTGCGCACCGGCGGCGATGACACCCGGACGTGGACCTCCGTAGCTCCGCCATCGCGCAGCAGTTGCACCATCGGTCCGACCGTGTTGCCGCGCACAATCGAGTCGTCAATCAGGACGACGCGCTTGCCCTTGAGGTTGGCCGTGAGCGGGTTATACTTGAGGCGCACCCCCACCTTGCGCAGGTGGTCGTCAGGCTGAATAAACGTGCGCCCGATGTAGCGGTTCTTTATCAACCCTTCCGTAAAGGCCAGCCCTGATTCCAGGCTGTAGCCAATGGCCGCAGGGGTGGCCGAGTCGGGCACGCCCACCACCACATCCGCCTCGGCGGGAGCTTCCCGTGCGAGCTGCCGCCCCAGGCGCTGGCGCGTCTCGTGGACGACCTGCCCTTCCAGCACCGAGTCCGGACGGGCAAAATAGACGAACTCGAAAATGCACAGAGAGCGCCGTTTGGGGGGGTGCCCGATGGTCGAGGTGATACCCTGACGGTCGAGCCGCACGATCTCCCCCGGCTCCACCTCGCGCAGATACCGCGCCCCGACGGTCTGGAGCGCACACGACTCCGAGGCCACCACGTATCCTCCCCCCTCCTCCAGTTCGCCCAGGCAGAGCGGGCGCAGGCCATAAGGGTCGCGCACCCCATAGATAGCGTCGCGGGTCAGAATGGTCAGCGAATAGGCCCCCTGGGCGACCCGCATGAAGGCCCGAATGTGAGCCTCCCAGTGGTCGCTTCTCCGCGAGCCGTGGGAAGAATCCGACGGGATCGCCAGGTCAGGATACCCCCCATTCCCTCCTCCTGTTGCCCCGTTCGTTCGCTCCAACCTCCGTGCGGGTGGCTCCATCTCTGTGCCGGCCCACACCTCCGGCGGGGACGCAAGCATCTGGGTCACCACCTCGCTGTCCGTGGTCGTAAACAGCCCGACCCCCCGTTCGAGCAACGCCTGGCGCAGATGCCACGCATTCGTGAGGTTCCCGTTGTGGGCAACGCCGAGCGGCCCATAAAACGTTTCGATGAGATAGGGTTGCGCATTGCGCAGCAGAGACGAACCCGTGGTCGAATAGCGGTTCTGCCCGATTGCCAGGTGCCCTTCGAGGGGGCTGAGGTTTCCCTCGTTGAACACCTGTGAAACCAACCCCATCCCCTTATGAATGTAGGTCATTCTCCCGTCACACGTCGCGATGCCGCTGCTCTCTTGCCCACGATGTTGCAGCGCATACAGAGCAAAAAAGGTCAGGCGAGCCACATCAAGACCGGGAGCATACACCCCGAACACCCCGCATTCCTCATGCGGGCCATCATGGTCAATTTGCTGGAAGCTGTTCATGAGACACCCTCTCTGATTATGTCAAATGTATTACACCCATCACACCTCCCCTGACTTTTTCCTCTTTCTTCAGCGAACCCGGAACAGCGCCGCACGGCCTCTGTTCCAGGAAAAAAAAGCAAAGGCCCACCAGGGTGTTTCCATGTTCCGTGGCGAGCCTCATGTTAGCGTTCAGGAATCATCGTTCATAACCCATTATACCGCAGATGTGGTACCCTTTGAGCAGGGGCATAGTTGGTGAAAATGAGCGATAGTGATATGATATGGACGATATGGATGATATGGATGGAGGGACCGTGAAGCATGCCAGCGAGAGATACCTACCACCATGCAGTCAAGCAGGCGCTCCTGAAGGATGGGTGGACCATTACCCATGACCCGTTGCGCCTTTCTTGGGGAAGAAAAGATCTATACGTTGACCTGGGAGCAGAGCGACTGGTCACCGCAGAGAAAGCCGGACAGAAAATAGCCGTCGAAGTGAAGAGCTTTGTTGGTCATTCGGAGATAGACGCCCTTGAGAAAGCCACCGGGCAATACATGATCTACCAGGCGGTGATGTCCCATGTTGAACCGGAGCGAGGGTTATATCTTGCCATTCCAGAGAGTGTTTTTACCGATCTCTTTGAAGAACCTATCGGGACGCTCGTGCTCCAGCATTTTCACCTTCAGCTTATCGTGTTCGATCCAGCTACGGAGGTTATTGACCAATGGATACCAACACCTCAGACCCCTTCGACCCCTACCGCCAGTTGATTCAGAACATTCTTACCGAGCATACGCGGATCCCCTATTCTCACGGCGATATCCAGATACAAACCGTCTTTGACCGCGAATCCGACCACTATCTGGTGATGCTGGTCGGACGAGATGGCGTTCGCCGCGTCCACGGCAGCCTCATCCACGTTGATATCATCGGGGGGAAGTTCTGGATACAGCGTGACGGCACCGAGTATGGGGTGGCTCAGGAACTCCTGGACGCCGGGGTGCCCAGAGAGCACATTGTCCTGGCTTTCTACACGCCCGACATACGCCAGCAGAGCGGGTTTGCCGTAGATTGATTGATAGATTGATGAAGCCCCACCTCGCCAGCAGATCGCAGACAGTAGAAAGTAGCGTATAATTCGGATATCGTCCGGGCAGGAGGGAATAAGGAGCGAAAAGGACACCCAAGTGGACAAGATACTCTGGGTTGGAACCGGGGGGTTTGTCGGGTCAGTGTTGCGCTACCTGGTCAGCGGATACGTCCAGGGCATGTCGGGGAGCATTGACATTCCCTACGGAACCTTCGCCGTCAACACCATCGGGTGTTTTGTTATCGGGTTCCTTTCGGAACTGGTCGAAATGCGGGGAGTCCTGACCGCAGAAATCCGTGCCCTGCTCATCACCGGCACCCTGGGGGGTTTTACCACCTTCTCAACCTTCAGCAACGAAACCATGTCCCTGATGCGAGACGGACAGACGCCCCTGGCGCTGCTCAATATTGGCGCGAGCGTTGCCGCTGGTCTCGTCGCGGTCTGGCTTGGCTATTCGCTCGCCTATGCAATCTGGAGGTAATACCAATGGTACTCCCACAAGAAGGCTGCCTGCTCCGCATCTTCATTGGCGAGAGCGACCGGCACGAAGGCCGGCCATTGTATGAGTGGCTCGTTATCCAGGCCCGCGCCCATGGACTGGCAGGAGCCACCGTGCTGCGCGGACTCATGGGGTTCGGAGCCAACAGCCGTATCCACACCTTCAAAATCAACCGTCTCTCGGAAGACCTGCCCATCGTAGTCGAAATGGTTGATACCCGCGAGAAGCTAGAAACCTTCCTCGCTACGGTGGACAGCGCCATCAAAGAAGGGTTGGCAACCATGGAAAAGCCCAGGTCCGCTTCTATCGGAGCGCCAACGCCAGCGACCCCGGACCGGGGGCCCGGATGGTATGATGGCATGGTGGTATGTATGATGTCCCATCTTGATGCCCTGCTCGCCCTGAGCGAGATTGCGCAGCCCGACTACACCCGCGCCGCACGAACCGGTGTTCCGGAAGTTATCCTGGCTGACCGCAAGAGCATCGCCCAGAACCTTGCCATTGCCGCCGCGGTGCTGGAACACGAGGGCCGGGTCATCCTCAGCCGCGTTTCGCCCGACCTGCTGACCGCCCTTCAGGAGCGCTTCCCAGGCCAGCTTGACACCGAGACGAACCCCACCCACCCGGCTCCCCCGGCCACTTCCCCGGCCACCGTTGTGGTGCGCCGCGACCACGCCCACCGTCCTCGCCCCACCGGTGGGCAGGTCGGGGTGCTCACCGCGGGCACTTCGGATATTCCCGTGGCCGCCGAAGCCGTGGTTCTCTGCCGCGAACTGGGCTGCCAGGTCCAGACCGCCTACGATGTGGGCGTTGCGGGACTCCACCGCCTGCAAGAACCGCTCAGGACGATGACCCGCAGCCGGCCGGTTGATGTGCTCATTGTTGCGGCTGGCATGGATGGGGCCTTGCCATCCGTCGTGGCCGGGTTGGTCGAAATCCCGGTCATCGGGCTGCCAACTTCGGTGGGCTACGGGTTGGGCGGCAACGGGGTGGCTGCCCTGCTCAGTATGCTCCAGAGCTGCGCCCCCGGCCTGGCCGTCGTCAACATTGACAATGGCATTGGCGCGGGTGCGATGGCCGCACGCATTGCCAACCGCGCCGCCACGCACCGCAACCAGAACCAGGCCGGCGACCACCCTGGCAAGACCGGCGAATCGGGATGGCGATAGGTAAGAGTTCTTTCTTTCGCCTGAAGACACTTTCTTGCTCCTGTGGTATAATGGATGCTACCCTGGCGAACATGAGGAACCAGGGTAGTTTTTCTGTCCTCTGAGAATTGACACAATATTTTAGGTCACGAGGAATGAAACAAATATCGCCCATCGCTCGGGTGCAGGTCCGCCACCTGCTGGTTACTGGTGCTGCCAGCTTCCTGCTGGCGCTGGCATGGCTCATCGGGTCGGGAACAACCGCCCATGCTGCCACAGACTGCTCCATCGTCTCGGAAATTCCGCAGTCCGAATGCCTGATTCTGGTAACCCTCTACACCACCACCGACGGCCCCAACTGGAAATACCAGCGCGATTGGTATCAGACGAGTACCCCTTGCGATTGGGAAGGGGTGACCTGCGACCAGGGGCATGTGGTCGGACTGGAGTTGAGTGCGAACGAAATGGAGGGGTCCATCCCGCCCGAACTGGGAGGGTTGACCCACCTGACCGAATTGAGCCTTGGCTCGAACCAGTTCAGCGGAGCCATCCCGCCCGAACTGGGCTAACCTCGCCAGCCTCAGGAGCTTGAGACCTGGTCGCAAAAGCCAGTCAGGCGAGCATCCACCCGAACTG
>JAAUSY010000200.1 GCA_012032475.1 Chloroflexaceae bacterium | reverse complement strand
GTTGCGTCCGCCGGTCTTCGGCATTGTTCGGGCCCTCTGTGCGTTCGGTCGCTCGGCTTCGGCGTTGTCGCCCTCGTGCTCGTGCTCGTGCTCGTGTTCAGCGCCGGGCGCAAATGCTAGCAGTTCGATACCGTGTGAAACGTGAATGACCTTGCCCTCACCGGCGCCGGCACTCACCAGCATCGTATCCAGGAACCCTTCCAACCCCACGCCGTTGACAAAAACAATATCCGCATCAGCAACGGCGGCGATATCCTGGGGTGCTGGCTCGAAGGCGTGGGGGTCGGTGCCCGGCGGCATCAGTACGGTGAGGTTGATGGCATCGCCCCCGATGTTGCTCACCACATCGCCCACGATGCTGGTGGTCGCCACCACGTCGAGCGTCTCGCTTGCGCTTATCGGCACGATAGCTGAGAGGGCAAGAGGGGCAGCACTATCAGTCGCCCCTGTCGTATCAGTTTCGTGTTCGTGCTCTTCCTCGTGCTCGTGCTCCATATCCGCAGCACCGGGGGTTGCTGCGGGCGGCAGCCCTCTGTCGGGGAGGCCGCTGCGGGCAGTCCCTCTGTCGGGGAGGCCGCTGCGGGCAATTCCGCCGTCGGGGAGGCCGCAGCGGGCAATTCCGCCGTCGGGGAGGCCACAGGGGGCGGCAATTCCGCGGGGTGCTCGGTGGGTGGAACCTCGCACCCCGCCAGAGCCACCAGCAGCAAGAGTATTCCCAGGCACCACGCGGCATATCCAACAGGCCAGCAATAACCGTTCATTCTGTTCACCATCTTGACCGTTTTTCTCCCTTCTTTCTTTTCTTGAAAATCTTTTTCAATGAACCACCCACGCTTATTGAGGCTGGTTTTCTGAAAAACTTTTTCACTAATGGTCAGGTAAAAAGGATACCGCGAGACGGTCACTTTGTCAAAGGACAAAGGAAAGGGGAGCGTAGCCCAGAGGGGCAAGCGGTTGCTATGGTCGCGCTCGAACCCCCGGTATCTCCCCCCATTCCGTCTCTGGCAATCGGGGGTGGTCTGCCGGCGATTCTTCGCCGGGCGTGGCCGGGGCGGGGAGCGCTTGCGGAGGCGGTGGGGGCGGGTTTTCTGCCGGGTGGCTCAGCACCTCGTGCCCAAGCAACCCCAGGGAAACACGCGGTGGGGAAACGTCCGGGGCAACCTCGAAGCGGCCCCGCTCAAACCACTGCACCGTATACGTCTGGCCGTTGTCGAGCGTTTCGGTCTGTGGTTCGCTCAGCGGCAGGCCAAACAGCGCCAGGCTTTCGGTCTCGCTGGTTCCACGCTGACCATCAAGCTCCAGGCCATAGGACCGCCATGTCGCCAGGATGTTCCCGCAGACGGTGTGTTCCGTTTCGGGAAAGAAGCGGCAGTCTGAAGGCGAGGAGGAGGAAGAAGCAGCCGCGGCAACCTCGGCGCTCCCCTTCAGAAAAGCCCACCAGCTTCGCCCCTGCTGCTCAAGCCGCTCCACCCCCAGGCGTCCCACCACCACGTCGTGAGGCGGGGCCTGTTCAGGGCGCAATTCCAGGCGCACCCGCTCGAACCACTGCACCTGCCGGCCCACCCCGTCAACCACCTGCTCCTGCTGGCGCGTGATGGGCAGACCCGCCATGGCTAGCCCTCCACTCTGTTCCCAGACCTCACGGATGCGACCCGCCATGCAAAACCGGTTTCGGCAAAACAGCGCTGGTCGGGCCGGGTCTGTTCCCACACCAGCACGCTGAGAATGGCCGCCGCATGGCGCTGCGCCTGGGCATCGCTCAACGGGCGATGGTCCGGTAGCTCCACCTCAAAGCAGGACAGGCCATGGTGGGAGCACCAGATGGGAGCCGTTCCCGTCACGGGGTAGGCCTCCCACCGTCCCGAAGCGGGGCGATAGCCGACAACCCGTGCAAAGGGGTGCGTAACCGACGGACCAGCCGACCCGCTCATCACCACGCCGTTGGGAGGATAGGCCGAGTGATAGAACAGCACCGTCACGCGCTGGCCCGATGCGTCCCGCTGGGCAAAGAGCCATTCGGCCAGCGCCTTTGTCTCCGGCTCCGAGAAGGGAGCCGCTCCTCCGCCCCCGGCCACGCGCCCCGATGCATCGCGAGAATCCGGCTGCCAGTCGCCGCTGTCCCAGTTGCGGTTCAAGTCCACTCCGCGGGCATTATAGCGCTCCCCCCGGCTCAGGCCATCGGGGTTCAGGGCTGGCAGAAAGTAGAGACTGACCTCCGGCGGCAGCAGGTGCAGGGTTGTCGCAAAGTGGCGCAACAACTGATGGACCAGCGTTTCCGTATTCCCCTCGCTCCCGTGAATAGCCCCGACGATGACCACAGGTCGCGGGCCGCTGCCCAGGCGAAACGCCACTATTGGACGTCCTTCAACCGAATAGCCAATGGGTTCTGGCTCCGGGAGGGTGATGGGACTCTCGGCCTTCGCTGGTTTCGCCGCAAAGCTCCCCCCCCCGGCCCCGCCAACCAGCAGGAGTATTCCGACCAGCGCGGACGCCAGAGTGAGCCACGCGGCCCGATGCCCATACCCTCTTGTCCCGGTCATTCGTTCTCCTCCCGCCACGTCCCCGCGTCATTCTCCTCTATCCAGCGGGACAGTGCCTCTTCCAGGGCATCCATCGCCTGATCCAGCGTGGGATACGCGTGATCGCCTTCCCAGACGACGCCCCCTTCATCCAGTGCCCGGATGAACGAATAGCCGTAGTGGTCGTAGCCTATCTCAATCCAACCGATATCTCTGGTCCAACGGGCAATGTGCGGGTAGACCTGTTCAAGTGATTGTGCCATTGATGGTTCCTCTTCTCCGTAACCGGTACCGATACCCAAACCAATCTCGTTCAATCGCTTAATTGTCCAATCGTCCAATCGTTCAATCAACATTGAATTGCTCAGTGGGAAGCCCCCTGCCTCTGCCCAACCACAAAAGCTCGTTCCTCGCTGCGCCAGATGGCTCCCGTCCCGCGCCGCACGGCTATCATTGCCTGGTGCGTTCCTGGCGTGAGCGGCCACAGGGCGCGGTAGGGTGGGCGCTCGCAGGTGGCAACCACCTCTCCATCCACCAGGAACGTGACGCGGACCATATCCTCGCCAGTCCCCGTCCCTCCCCCTGCTCCCCCCCACATCGCTCCCTGACGCGGGCCAGCAGCTCTACCTGCTGCCGCCCCGGAGGCACGGCAGGGCTGATTTCATAGAACGCGCCGGGGGCAGGGCTGAGCAGCGCCGGCCCTGCCCCGCTGCGGTCATGGCCGGCGGAGGTGACCGGGAGGGCAGGGAAGCCGGAGACGGAGACGAAACCGGGCGACGGTCGTCACCATCGCCGGGTTCTGGAACCGGCGCAAGCGCAGGGGCAGGAACCGGGGCAATGAAACGCTCCAGCCGGGTCGCGGCGCAGGCCGTCCCCGGCGGATTTGCCCCGGTCCCCCCGGCGCAAATGAGCGCCTCGTCAATTCCGTCAGGGCGAGGAAAGGGGCGCGGCGGGATATCGCGGTGAGCCGCCAGCATCACATCGTGCCAGATGGGACCGGCCCCGCTCACCCCGCTGACCGACTCCATCGGTTGCCCATCGGCATTCCCGACCCACACCCCCACCACTCGGTCGGGCGTATAGCCAACGGTCCAGTTGTCCCGCCAGTCGCCGGTGGTGCCCGTCTTTACCGCCGCCGGGCGGGCGATGTCCAGGATGCTCTGCTCCCCAAACGCCCGCATGCGAGCATAGCGGTCCGACAGCATGTCGCTGATGAGATAGGCCACCTGGGGCGAGAGCGCCGGCTCAGGCTCAGGCTCAGCGTGGGGCGCGGGCTTCGTCGGTTCCCCTGGGGTGCTCCCCGCCAGCACTGGACACGCGCCTCCCCCCTCGACCGCAACGATGGCATAGGGCGCAACACGGAAGCCACCATTGGCAAACGCGGCATAGGCCGCGGTGAGTTCGAGCAACGTCACCTCCCCACCCCCAAGCGTCAGCGCCAACCCGTAGCGTCCGCTGCCGGACTGCAAACTGGTGATACCCAAGCGCCCGGCCATATCCAGGAGCGACGGAACCCCGATGCTATGCAACACCTGCACCGCCGCAACATTGGACGAAGTCGCCAGCGCCTCGCGCAGCGACAGCAGCCCATGGTAGGTCCGGTCGTAGTTTTCGGGCCGGTACGGGCGTCCCTCGCGGGTGGGGAAGGCGGACGGAGCATCGAGAACCATGGTCGCCGGCGTCCAACCGCGCTCCAATGCGGCTGCGTAGGTCAGAGGCTTGATGGCCGAACCAGGCTGGCGCGGGGCCAGCGCCCCATTGACCTGCCCCTGAATGGCCGCATCGCCGAAGTCCGGGCTTCCGACCATTGCCAGAATAGCCCCGTCCGACGGGTCAAGCACCACCACTGCGCCGTTCCGGACGTGGTGGCCGGGGTCGCCGTGGCGCGGGGTTGACAGCAGCGCAACCCGGCGCTCCACAATAGCCTGGGCTGCGGCTTGCAGGTCTATATCCAGGGTGGTGGTGACCACCAGACCACCGCGGGTGACCGCGTCGGGGCCACAGGCTGCGGCAAGCTGGTCAAGCACCGCGAAAACGAAGTGGGGCGCATGCATGGGCGGTTCGCTGGTGGCGAACTGGAGCGGTTCATCCCAGGCGGCCCGCGACTGGGCAGGCGTGATGAACCCCTCGCGGACCATCGCCGCAAGCACTTGCTTCTGGCGTTCTCTGGCTGCCTTGAGGTTCGTCAGGGGGTTGTAGGACGAAGGAGCCTGGGGCAACCCCGCCAGCAGCGCACTTTCGGCCAGGTCCAGGTCACGCGCTGGCTTCCCAAAGAGATGCTGCGCCGCTGCCTCGACCCCGTAGCTCATCCCGCCATAGAAGGTCTGGTTGAGATAGAGCGCTAGAATCTCGTCCTTCGAGAAGCGGGAAGAGAGCTTGAGCGCCAGCACCGCTTCGCGTATTTTGCGCTCCAGGGTGCGCTGCTGTGCCATCTGCGGGTCGAGCAGAAAGTTACGGGCAAGCTGCTGCGTGATAGTTGAACCACCCGCGGTGATGCTCCTGCTGGTCAGGTTGTGCCAGGCTGCCCGCAGGATGCCGCGGAGGTCAAGGCCGGGGTGATGATAGAAGCGGCGGTCTTCGATGGCAATGGTGGCCTGGCGTAGGGTAAGGGGAATCTCTTCCAGCGGCAGCGGGCGCTGCCTTCCGCTCAGCGGGTCGGGGATTTCATCGAGCACGCGCCCGTTCCGGTCGAGGATGCGGGTGTTGCTTCGGGCTGCCCGGGCCCGCAGATGGTCCGGCGCGGGCAAATCGGTCGAAACCCAGAAATAGCCGCCGGCCAGCACCAGCGCCACCAGCACCGCCCCCACTCCGCGGAGGCTCCACCCGGCCATCCGGCGGAGGATGAGGATGAGGATGAGGATAGGGAAGACGCAGTTCCCTGGCGGGGTCTGTTGGGCATGGCTCCGGTTGCTGTCCATAGCTACACTATGGATTATACCACGCCCGGTGCCTGCCTGGCCCGACCAGAGTCGCAACCGCCAGAGTTCCTTGTGGTATAATCGCCAGCATAAGGGTTGGGACCGTGCCCGGAGCAGGCAGAAACCAGGCAGAGACCCGACCCGGCCACTTCGAGGGCAGGCACGATGCGCAGGAGTTGGGGCAACCGGTAGACGGCGCTGTCATGAAGCGCCTGGAGCGCGACGCTCTGGCGAGGATACTTGCCTGCCAGGAACCAGGAGAGGCATAGTCGTGACGAGTACATGGGAGGCACCAACCAATGCCAATTAACTGGAGTGAAAAATTCACCCGCGAGGGACTGACGTTCGATGACGTGTTGCTCATCCCCGCCGAGTCGGATGTTCTGCCCCATCAGGCCGATGTCAGCACCTGGATAACCCGCACCATTCATCTGAATGTCCCTCTGCTCAGCGCCCCGATGGACACCGTGACGGAAACGCGGCTCGCCATTGCGCTGGCCCGCGATGGCGGGCTTGGCGTCATCCACCGCAGCATGACTATCGAACAACAGAGCGGCATGGTGCGGCGGGTCAAGCGCTCCGAAAGTGGGATGATTACCGACCCGATTACCCTGGCCCCCGACAAAACCGTGGGGGATGCCCTGGACCTGATGGAAGAATACCACATCAGCGGGATACCCGTTGCGACCGTTGATGGCGACCTGGTAGGGATTATCACCAACCGCGACTTGCGCTTCGAGACCAACCGCGCCCGCCCGGTGTACGACCTGATGACGAGCAAGGACCTGGTCACCGTCCCCGAAGGGATTACCCTGGAACAGGCCAGGGAGCAACTGCACCAGCACCGCATTGAAAAGCTGCTCGTGGTGAACGAGCAGGGCAAGCTGAGTGGGCTGATTACGGTGAAAGATATTATGAAACAAATTCAACACCCTCACTCCTGCAAGGACAAACAGGGGCGGCTGCGGGTGGGCGCGGCCATCGGTGTCACGGGTGATTACCTGGAGCGAACCGAAGCCCTGCTGGAGGCCGGCGCGGATGTGCTGGTGGTTGACACCGCGCACGGTCACGCCCGTGGGGTGCTCAACGCCGTGTCGCGCCTCCGCGAGATGTTCAGCAACGCCCAGATTATTGCGGGCAACGTTTCCACCGCGGAGGGAACTATCGCCCTGATTGAACGGGGAGTTGACGGCGTCAAGGTCGGTCAGGGGCCGGGGTCCATCTGCACCACCCGCGTGGTGACCGGGGCCGGGATGCCCCAGATAACGGCTATTGTTGAGTGTGCCCGCGCTGCCGAAGCCTCCGGCGTTCCGATCATTGCCGACGGAGGGATTCGCTACAGCGGTGATGTGACGAAGGCGCTGGCCGCCGGTGCCCACAGCGTGATGATCGGGTCGCTGTTTGCCGGGACGGAGGAGAGTCCCGGCGAAACCATTCTGTACGAAGGGCGGTCCTACAAGAGCTACCGCGGCATGGGCAGTATGGGGGCGATGCAGCAGGGTGGCGGGAGCCGCTACCTGCAAGAAGGCGAAAAGCACAAGCTCGTGGCTGAGGGCATTGAGGGGATGATCCCCTACAAAGGCCCGGCCAGCGATACCATCTTCCAGTTGGTGGGAGGGGTGCGGGCCGGAATGGGCTATGCCGGGGCGGCGACCATCGAGGAGCTGCACCACAAGGCCCGTTTCATCCGCGTCACGATGGCAAGCCTGATAGAAAGCCATCCGCACGATGTCAAAATCACCAAGGAAGCTCCGAATTATGAACGACGCTAGTTAGCAAGTGAGGAATGGACACAATATGCAACAGATCAAGGACCTGATTCAGAAACAACCACTTGTCCTGATTGGTATCCTGGGTGGCCTGGTTATCATTATCGTCATCGTTGTTGCCATCTTCTTGCCCGGCCAGTCCGCCGTTGCCCCCACTGTCACGCCCACACTGACCGCAGCAACCACCGCGGCAGCAACGACTACCGTGACCCCGACCCTGACCGCAACCCCGACCGCAACCCCCCCCCCGGAGGCGGCTTCGCCGCAACCGCCGGTCACGCTCCCGACGGCAACTTCTCCCGCGGCCCCTGAAGCGACTGAAGCCACTGAAGCCACTGAAGCCACTGAAGCGACTGAA
>JAAUSY010000199.1 GCA_012032475.1 Chloroflexaceae bacterium | reverse complement strand
ACCCGTCCCCCCCGGTCGGACGACGAGCAGCGTCAGCAGGAGCACCTGATAGACTACCGGAGATTCTTCCGCTACGGAGTCGGAGGTCATCCCTACCACTCCCACCCCGCCTCTTCCTGGGGCCGGCGCGGGTGAGCCAGGCGAGACGCCCCCCCCGTGCCGATGACGCACTCCCCTTCTACCTGACCATCGCCGCCGCCTTTGCCCAACTCTACCGGGTGAGCGAACACCGGGGACGACCGACCATCCGCCTGGTCGTCTTTTCCGACGCCTTCTCGCACCTGGACCACCAGGGGATGCGGGTGATTCTGGAAACGTTTGAACGGCTCGGTTTGCAGATTATCACCGCAGCCCCGGTCCCGCCACCAGACCAGGCATGCTGAAGAGCCTGCACCGGACCAGCACCATGCTCGTATTTCTGACAGCCAGACAACAGAAGAGGAGAACAACACCATCATGACGAAGAACATGAACAACTTTTTTCAGGGAAAGCAGGTCCTCATCACCGGCGGCCTGGGGTTTATCGGCTCCAACCTGGCCCGTCGGTTGGGAGACCTTGGCGCACGGGTCCTCCTGGTAGACAGCCTGATACCGGAATACGGCGGGAACCTCACCAATGTCTCCGGCCTTGAACACCAGGTGCGCATCAACATTTCCGATGTGCGGGATGAATACAGTATGCGCTACCTCGTTCAGGGGCAGGACTACCTGTTCAACCTGGCCGGCCAGACCAGCCACATGGACTCGATGCACGACCCCTACACCGACCTGGAAATTAACGCACGGGCGCAGCTTTCCATTCTCGAAGCCTGCCGCAAGAACAACCCGTCCATCAAAATTGTCTTTGCCAGCACGCGCCAGATTTATGGCAAGCCCGACTATCTGCCGGTGGACGAGCAGCACCTCCTGCGCCCGGTTGATGTCAATGGCATCAACAAGATGGCGGGGGAGTGGTACCACATCCTGTACAACAACGTCTACGATATCCACACCTGCGCCCTGCGCCTCACCAACACCTACGGCCCGCGGATGCGCATCAAAGACGCTCGCCAGACCTTCCTGGGTATCTGGATTCGCCTGGTCGTTGAGGGGAAACCGTTTGAAGTCTGGGGAGGGGAACAACTGCGCGACTTCACCTACGTGGACGATGCGGTCGAAGCCATGTTGCTGGCAGCCACCAGCGACCACGCCAATGGGCAGGTCTTCAACCTCGGCGGCGAGGCGATTGTGAGCCTGCAAGAACTGGCCGACCTGCTCGTAGAGGTCAACGGGGGGGGAACCTACGAGGTTCGGTCATTCCCCCCCGACCGCAAGCGCATTGATATCGGGGATTACTATTCCGACTACCACCACATTCAGGACTTGCTTGGCTGGCAACCACAGGTGCCCCTGCGCGAGGGGTTGGCGCACACGCTGGCGTTCTATCGCGAGCACCTGGCAAACTATCTCTAGGCTCCAGGGAAGGGAACGGGACTCTCCCTTCCCCTACTCCTCCTCCATCTCCATCAGGCCCAACCCCTCTTCGGGCATCCATTCGGGCCAACCCGAAAGCCACCTGGGGAGATAGTAATACTGGACGCGGTCACACACCGGGAAGTAGGCTTTCAGGTCGAGTATCGGAGTCCCGTCATAGGCATCAATATCGGCCACCCGGACCACTCCCTGCTCCTCGTTCACCTCCAGAATCTTGCAGGTCGTCAGGGCAATCGGGTTGGGGCGGTGGGGAGCGCGAGTGGCAAACACACCGGTCTCCCGGTCTTCGGCGTAGGGCGGTTTGGTGTGCAGCCGAGCGCGGTGCTCCTCGGTGTCAAACTCGTTGAACCACCAGAGCACGATAACATGGCTGAACCCGTCGAGGTGAGTGAGCGCCGGACGGAAAGGCTCCAGAATATCCAGGTCAATTCCACTCCTGCGCCTCCGGACATATCCGACTGGGTAGACCTGGTAAGTCTCGCGGGGTTGTGGGGCTTCAGTCTCCATTCCCTTTTCCTCCTTCCTCATCATTGACAGAATTGACAGAACTGGTCTCGCTCCCCAACCGTCCGAGCAGCACCATCGGTGCGGCGCGGGCGGAAGCAGAATCGGTATCGGAATGATATTCAAACCGCGCCCGCTCAAACCACTGCACCGTCAGGGGCGTTCCATCTATCGTTTCTTCGTGGGGTTCGCTCAGAGGCAGGCCAGAAAGCGCCAGGCTTTCGGCAAAGCTGAAGCCGGGGCGACCATCAAACTCCAGACCGTGACGTTCCCAGAACGCCTTGAACGGACCGCACAGGCTGTGGGCAGTCTCGGCAAAGTAGCGGCAGTCGGGGGAGGGCGGGCCACCCACCGTGGGGAAAGAGCGCCAGTCGCGTCCCTGCGCCTGGAGCGCCTCAACCCCCAGGTGCCCCAGGACAATATCGTAGGGCGGGGCGTGTTCCGGGTGATATTCAAAGCGGGAACGCTCAAACACCTGCACCTGAGACCGACCCGGCGCTGCCCCGGTGGTCTGCTCCGTCAGCGGAAAACCAAACACCGCCACCCCCCCGTAGCGCTGCCAGAAATCCAGGAAGCGCCCCTGGAGCGTGTGCCCGGTCTCCGGGAAGGTGAGCGCCGTCGTTCCGACCACCGCCGGGCGTGAGAGAGCCGGGACAGAACCAGAACCAGAGCTAGAGACGGAACCTGCACCGGCCCCGGTACCTGCCCCGGTATCCGCCGGGCGCGGGCTGGCGAGCATGGGTTGCTGCCCCGCCGGGGCCGTACTGCTGGAAAGGGCGCGGTGTCCCCAGCTATCGGTGACCTCAACCCGCACATCGTAGGAGCCGGGTTGCTGGTAGCGATGCACCACCGTTGCCTGCTCCGTTTCCAGAATGGGCGAGCCGTCGCCAAAATCCCACCGGTAGCGCCCAAAGCTCGCAGGGATGTTCGACTGAGCGTGGGCCGTCAGGGTGACCAGGCCATCGCTCCCCTCAGCCACCACCGGGCGGTCAAGCTGCACGGTCGGTCGGTCCACGTGCCAGTACAGCAGCGCCTGGAGCAGTTCCTTCTGGGTGGTGAAACCCGTATCGTTGCGGACGCCTTCCAACCCGAAGGCCAGGTAGCTCGCACGGTAAGAAAAGGCCGGCGCCGGTTCCTCCAGCGTGGGGGAGGAGGCGCGGTTGAGGCCAACGATACCCTCCGCCAGGCTGAGCGGACTGGCAGCCTTGAAAATCGGCGTGGTATAGAGGTCCGGACTGCGCGGGTCCTCGTCTATCACCACCACCTCGTCAACCGAGTCCTGGTTGCCTGCCGCGCTCTGGAGGTTCGTCTCCACCCCCCCGGCCATGGGGTTGCTCAGGTCCAGGGAGATGCTGGCAAGCCAGGGCTGAGCCGTCAGCCCCACCACGCCGCGGGACCCATCGCCCGTGTTCTCAAACACGTTCTCCTGGACAAAGCGGCCCCCCAGGTAGTACTTGTAGAGGTCCGAACGCCCATACTCATCACCAGGCGGAACATCCTCAACATCCGATGCTTCCGCGAGATTCTGCCCAGTGGCAATCAGGCTGCCCCCACCTTGCAGATACGCAATCAGCACATTCTGGTCGGCCTCGGTCAGCGGAGTGGGTACGGGCAGGCTACCACTAGGCACATGATTATCGCCCGTAAACCACAAGATTATCTCGTGCTGTTGAAGTTCGCTGATATCGGGGAGCGTCTGTGTCCTGGGAGCCAGGGCATCCACATCGAGGTAAGTGAAGGGGACGGCAAGCTCGTTCAAGGCCGTGCGATAGTAGGCCGCGTAGTCGGGGAGATCCAGGCTACTGCTGCCATCGTTATCAACCAGCAGCACCTTGTTGCCCGGCTCAGCCGGGAGCGCCCGCACCCAGATGGGCAGACGAAGCGTTTGGGAGCCTTGAAGCTCGACCGACCCGCCATAATCGCCCGGCGCGGCATCGGCGGGTAGCTCGATAGCCACGGTGAACCGGGCCGACTCGCCGGCCCGGACGGTCACCTGGGCTGGCGAAACCTGCACCGCGAGGCTGGCCGTTTCGGGCGGCCCGGCGTTCAGGCGGTAGGTCTGAGACTGGCCGGAGATGTTGCGAGCCGTGACAGTCACTTCGGCGCGGGTCGGCTGGCCCGTCGCCGTGGCAAGGCTGCCGAAAGAGAGCGACGGTGGGTTGAACAGCAGGTCCGGGCTGCCAACCCGCCCCAGGTCAACGCGCCCTCCCCCCCGCTCCAGCACCCCGGCGGGTTGCGTCCGGTCATCATCCAGCCAGACATCGGGAGAAGCCGTCGAGATGAGCGCCGACCGGATATCGAGCGGGGACCACTCCGGGTGGGTCTGACGGAGGAGCGCCACCGCACCGGAGACGTGGGGAGCCGCCATACTGGTCCCCGATGCCAGGCCAAAACCCATGTGGCTCTCGCTCCCCTCGGCACCGGCGGCGTAGCCAGCCGAGAGGATATTCACCCCCGGCGCAACCACATCGGGCTTGAGGTTGCCCTGGAAGGTCGGCCCACGCGAACTGAACGGAGCCATCACATCCGGTGTGATGTCAATCACCCGCCCCTGGGGGTCAATCTGGACCCGCGCCGCGTCGCCGTACTGGTGATACCAGTCAATCAGGCCAAGCCCCATACGGTGCGAGACGATGACCGAGGGAATCGTCACGGCCTCGGCTCCCTCCCCGCCACCCATCTGGAGGATAGTATCTCCCCCCTGCTCGTGGTTATACACCAGCATCGCCGTGGCTCCGGCCTGCTGCACATGCAGCGCCTTGAGACTAAAGAGACAGACCCCGCGCTCAACCAGGGCTATCTGCCCATTCAGGGAGCCTTCTGGCAGTGGGTCGCACCCCAGGCTTGAGCCGCCGAGGGCGGCAATAGGACGGTAGGGCGCGGGACCAAACGCCGCACCGCGGATGGGCGGGCCAAAGTCAGCCCCGCCATAGGCCGCACCTTTGAGCGATTCGGGCACCTCGCCGGGCGCAGTGACATCCACAAACCCTGCGGCAATCGTCCGGGCGGTGGTCGAAGCTCCGACGATAATGAGCTTATCGGTGAAATCCCGCGAATCCACGGTGCTCTTGCTCGGCCCACTGTTGCCCGCCGAGAAGACTACCACCACCCCGGCATCGGCGGCCGCGTTGGCGGCGATAGAAATCGGGTCGAAGTGAGGGTCCAGGTTGGCCCGGCTCCCCCAACTGTTGTTGATGATATCGGCTCCGTCCGTGACCGCGTCTTCCAGGGCGGCGATCAACTCCGTCTCAAAGGCCATCCCCGAAAAGACCGAATCATTCCCGTAGAACACCTTGTAATTCATCAGGAAGGCCCGCGGAGCCACCCCGGAAATCGTTTGCTCGACCCCATACGCATTGGCAATGGTGTTGGCAACCCCGGCCACCGTCCCGGCCACATGCGTGCCATGACTGCCGTCTTTTGGGCCAGGGGCCGGGGTTTCGCTCCCCTCCAGAGGGGGCATATCCGGGCGAAAGTAGGCACGGGCCACGATGACTTTGGGCGTGGTATGCGCGGTATCCCCCTTCGGGTAGCCAGGCGGATACTGGTAGCCCTGCGGGTCGAAGAAGGGGTGGCGAACCTCAATGCCGGTGTCAATCACGGCAACCTTTATCCCGGCTCCAGCGTTGCCCTGCCCCCCGATGGAAGGATGATTCCAGAGCGTTTCCGTATGCATCAGGGGCAGGCTGGAGAACATCGTCAATTCACGCCCCTGCTCCGGGTAGACCCCGGCCACGCCGGGCAGCGCCCGGAGGTGGTCTATCACCGCTTCATCTGCGCCGGGCAGCACCACCGACAGGCCATTCAGCACCACCTGGTAGGTGCGCTGGACGCGAGCCGCGGGGAAGACCTGCCGGACCGCCTGAGCCACGCGAGCCTGCCGCTCCTGCAAGAAGGCGCGATACTGCTGAGCTTCCGGGCGGTCCACCTGGAGCCGGCCTTGCGCCGATGCGCCAGCAGCATCGAGCGACATGGTCGTGTAGCCGGGCCGGGCCTGGGGAGCCTGGGCTACCGGCGGCTCTTCGAGGCGAATAATCCAGCGTGGCGAATACGAAGAACGCGTGGGCGAATGGCCGGATGCCGGCGGGGCCGCAATGCCCGAAACCAGCAGGGCCGCGACCAGCAGCAGAACAACCAGGCGCGGCAGAGGCAGCATCTTGCTCATGATTCAGGACTCTCCTTCCAGCAGCGATAGAGACCTTCCAGGTTCTTTTCTCAGTCCTCGGTCCAATGCTGTAGATTATAGCACGGGTTGCCCCCCAGGCTATGCGATGGCCGGGGCAAAAACGGGGATGGCATCATCCTCCCACCCCCCACAACCGGATGGTCGCATCGCTCCCCCCGGAAGCCAGCCACCGGCCATCCGGCGCAAACGCCACACAGGTTGCCTTCAGGGTGTGCCCCCTGAGCGTGTGCAGCAACATCCCATCGCTCACCCGCCACAGCCGCACCGTCGTATCCTTACCAAGCTGCGAACCCGAAACCGACGCCAGCAGCGCGCCATCGGGCGAAAAAGCCACCCCCGTGACAATATCCGCATGCCCCTCCAGCGTATGCAGCAGTTCCCCATCGGCCACCCGCCACAGTCGCACCACATAGTCCTTGGTACTCCACGAGCCAGCAGCAGAAGCCAGCAGCGCGCCATCGGGCGAAAAGGCCACACTCGTCACCCCGCTGGCATGCCCCTCCAGCGTCCGCCACAGCGTTCCGCCGGGCATCTCCCACAGCCGTACCGTCCGGTCGCCCGAGCCAGAGGCCAGCAGCGTGCCATCGGGCGAAAAGGCCACACTCTTGACCCACGTCTCGTGGCCTTCCAGCACCGCCAGCAACGCCCCATCGGGGAGATGCCACACCCGCACCGTGTCATCATTCGCGCCAGAGGCCAGCAATGCCCCATTGGGCGAGAAAGCCACGCTCGTCACCCCACTCATGTGCCCCTCCAGCGTGCCCGCCAGCGAGCCATCGGGCACCTCCCATAGCTGTACCGTATGGTCGTCCGAAGCCGACGCCACCCACCGGCCATCGGGCGAGAAGGCCACACCGGTGACCCGCTGCGTGTGCCCTTCGAGCACCCGAACCGGCCCGCCACCATACTGGGGGAAAAGCTGCACCGTGCCATCTTCGAACCCGGCGGCAAGCTCCTGCCCATCGGGCGAAAAGGCCACCCCAAAAACTCCACCCATTGGCCGGCGCAACGTACGCAGCGGGCGGAAATCGCGCACATTCCACAACTGGACGGTCTGGTCGGACGACGCCGAAGCAACGGTCAGACCATCGGGCGAAAACCCCACACACTCCACGCTGCCACGATGCCGCTTCAGCGTGCGGAGGTGCCCCCCATTGCGCACCCGCCAGATGCGCACCGTATGGTCATCCGAACCAGAAGCGAGAATCAGGCCATCGGGCGAAAACGCCACGCTGTTGACCCACCCGGTGTGCCCCTCCAGCGTGTGCAGCAACGTTCCATCCTCCACCTGCCACACCTGGGCAATCCCATCCCTCCCGCCGGAAACCAGCCGGCTGCCATCGGGCGAAAACGCCACGCTCGTCACATTCCGCGTATCGCCCCTCCAGCGTATGCCGCAATCGTTCCATCCC
>JAAUSY010000037.1 GCA_012032475.1 Chloroflexaceae bacterium | reverse complement strand
GCCGCCGCCGTGCCGCTGCTGCCGTCCCGCCGCTACACCGCCTCGCCCACCCCACTCCCCGCTCCCCCGCTGCTCACTTGACAACCCCTTCCGCAGGACGGGCCGCATCGTCAACCCCGCCGAGTTCTTAGGGTTCGTAAATAAATAACTTCCCCTACCTCTCCTATCCACCATCCCAGATGTTAGCGTGGGGGGGGAAACTTATTCTTTTACGGACCCTCAGACCGCGAGCGCTTTGTCGTGGCACGGCGCTTCGGGTTGGACGGCGGGGAGCCGCACACGCTGGAGGAGGTGGGGCAGGAGATGGGCGTGACCCGTGAGCGCGTGCGCCAGATTGAGCTTGCCGCCCTGCGCAAGCTGCGCCACCCGACGCGGGCGGGCGAGCACACCCTCGTCGTGATGCCGACGGGCGCGGGCAAATCGCTCATCTACCAGCTTGCCGCGCTGGGCTTGCCCGCCCCCGCGGTGACGCTCGTCCTCTCTCCGCTGATTGCCCTGATGACCGATCAGGTCGAAAGCCTCACCCGCCGCGCCATCTCCGCCACCTGCCTGCACAGCGCCCTCCCGACCAGCGAGCAGTCCCATCGGCCGCACGCCGTGGCAAACGGAGCCTATCGGCTGGTTTACATCGCCCCCGAACGGCTGCGCAGCGGGGCGTTCCAGCAGATGATACGGCAGGTGCCCATCGGGTTGCTCGTCGTGGACGAAGCCCACGGCATCTCGCACTGGGGGCACGATTTTCGCCCCGACTATCGGCGCATTGCCCAGGCCCGCGATGCAGGCGATGCCCTCACCGCCGCGGCCCGCTACGCTGCCGCCACCTGCCAGCTCACCCTCCTCGGTAAACCCTTCATCGGGCAGCGGCCATCCCTCGAACGCGAGATGACCCAGGCGCAGAACGCTGCCGCCCGCGTCCGCGCTGCCGCGCAGGGCAACCCGATACCTCACCTCGGCGATGAGGTGTTTGTGATACTCTAAAAATGGTTCTTCTGTACTTTATGTGACGCACAGGTGAGCTGACTTTGTAGAAGAACTGATAGTACCACAGAACAGCGTGGACGACTACTTTCAGGTTATTTGTGGATAAATTTCCAAAGACACCTTGCCCTTCCTGAAGGGAAGGAAGATGATATATTATGTCGGATACAACCGTGAGAAATCACCTCCAAGCTACTCTGTGGTGCTACCTTCTCCTCTGAAAGCCGAGCTATCCCCCTGCTCACACCAGCACCACCTTGATACCGGCCCGCTCCAGGGTGGCGCGGGCATCGCCAGTCAGGCCGGTGTCGCTGACCACCGCATGAATGGCATCAAACGGCACCACCTTGATGAAGCCTGCTCGCTGCCATTTGCTCGAATCGGCCAGCAGAATGACACGTCGCGCCACGCGCACCATTGCCCGCTTCACCTGGGCAATCTCCGGCGAGGTGTCGGTCACGCCCATATCCCGATCCACTGACTGCGCGGCGAGGAACAGCTTTTGAACCACCAGATCATTCAAACCTTGTTCGACCATCGGGCCGAGCGTGCTCAAGGTGTCGTAATTCACTGTACCGCCGAGCAGCAGCACGCGCTGTTCGTGGTGCCGGCCCATCTCGGCCGCCGCGTTGATGGCATTGGTGACAACCGTGAGCGGTGCAACCTGAGTCAGATGTTTTGCCATCTCCACAACGGTCGTACCCGCATCCATAATAATCGTGTCGCCGGGTGACACCATCTGTGCTGCGGCCTGCCCGATACGCTGCTTCGCAAACTGATGCAGTCCTTTGCGCTGCTCAAAGGCAATCAACATCGTGCGCTGGTTATTCGCCACCGCTCCGCCACGGTCGCGGATCACCACTCCCTCTTGTTCGAGCCGGGCCAGGTCACCGCGGATAGTAACCTCCGAAACCTGGAATAGTTCTGCAAGTTCCTGTACCCGGACCACCCCCTGTTGCCGCACCAGCGCTGCTATCTGCGAACGGCGGTCAAGCATCAGTGGGGCTTTCGATGTCATCGTCTCCGCCTCAGTTTCTGCGGTTGTTTCCACAGGTCCCTCCTCTCATCCTCACGCCATCCTTACCCACATACGCAACCCTCTCTCCATTCTATCCGAAACCACTTCGTAAGTCAAGGAATGGGCTACGAAACCTCTCTGGTAATCCCTGGCCTTCGGATCTTTGCCGCACCGGGAAGCAGGCATGCCACGCAATCCCGCATTTGGGGAGTACGTAGCCGGGAGTTCGAGCCGGCAAAACGGTCATTTTCAAAAACGAACGAAATGAAGTATTGACAAAACGTAAGTCTGTGATATACTCCGTAAGTAAGAGAAAGGCCAGAGAAGGTTGTTGATCGTATATCATCTATGATATGAAAGGAAGCACAAGTCATGACTCGCATGGTTGCCGTAACAGCGTGCCCCACTGGCGTGGCACACACCCTCATGGCCGCAGAAGCGTTGCAAAAACCGCGGCTGCGATGGGACACCACCTGATGGTTGAAACACAGGGTTCCGAAGGCACCAGAAACGCGCTCAGCGCCCAGGCCATTGCCGAGGCCGCAGTCGTCATTGTAGCGGCAGACATCCGCGTGGAGATGGCCCGCTTTGGCAACAAGGCAGTTTACGAAACGCGCACGAGCGAGGCTATCCGCAATACCCGTGACGTGATTACCGCCGCGCTGAAGCAGGCTGGCGTGGTTGATTCTCCCCCCGCCCCTCCGAAAGCGGCTCCTCTTGAACCGAAACCCGCCGCCTCTACCTTGCAAGCTCCCGCATCTGGCAAAGCCGGCAAGCGCCTGGTTGGCATTACCTCCTGCCCTACGGGCATCGCGCATACCTTTATGGCCGCTGAGGGGCTGCAAAAAGCCGCCAAAGCCCTGGGACACACCATCAAGGTAGAGACTCAGGGTTCGGTGGGCGCGAAAAACCAGCTGACCGACGAGGACATCGCCACTGCCGATGCCGTGGTTATCGCTGCTGACACGAACGTAGACACCTCTCGTTTTGCGGGCAAGCCACTCTATATGACCAGCACCAAACAGGCGATGCACCACGGGCAGGAGGTCATCACCGCCGCACTGGCACAATCTACCAACCCGGTCAGCACCGCCGCGACCAGCGGCGCATCTTACGTGGATACGGTCAAGCAGGCCAAAGCTGCCCAATCGAGCAAGCGGTCGGGCCCCTACAAGCACCTGATGACCGGTGTTTCATACATGCTGCCGATCATCGTGGCGGGTGGCCTGAGCATTGCCCTGGCATTTGCCGTTGGTGGGATACAGGAAGGAGCCTACGCAGAAGGCACGCTGGCTGCCTCCCTGATGCAGATTGGCGGCGGCACAGCGTTTGGCCTCTTTGTTGCGGTGTTATCGGGCTTCATCGCCTATTCCATCGCGGATCGTCCGGGTATCGCGCCCGGTCTTGTCGGTGGGATGCTGGCCCAGAGCCTGGGCGCTGGTTTTCTGGGCGGCATCGTGGCGGGCTTTCTAGCGGGCTATCTGACGAAATTCCTGGCCGATAACATCAAACTTCCTACCAACCTGGAAGGCCTGAAGCCGGTGCTGATCCTGCCGCTCCTCTCAACCATCACGGTTGGCCTGTTGATGATCTACGTCATCGCGCCGCCGGTGGAAATCGCGTTGAACGGCCTGGTTGGCTGGTTAAAGGGGATGCAGGGAACCAACGCCGTGCTGCTTGGCCTCATCCTGGGTACGATGATGGCATTTGATATGGGTGGCCCGGTGAACAAAGCTGCCTACACCTTTGCCGTCGGGTTGCTCACCAGCGAAGTCTACACCCCGATGGCCGCGGTGATGGCCGCTGGTATGACCCCGCCGCTTGGACTGGCCCTGGCCGGATTCCTCTTCCCCAACCGGTTTGATGAGGAAGAACGGGAAGCCCGCAGCCCAACCCTGGTTCTTGGCATCTCCTTCATTACCGAGGGCGCTATTCCCTTTGCCGCCAAAGACCCCCTGCGGGTTATCCCTTCGCTCATTGCCGGCTCGGCTGTGACAGCCGCTCTCTCGATGCTGTGGCGCGTGGAGTTGCTGGTCCCGCACGGAGGCATCTTTGCCATGCTCATTCCCAACGCTGTGACGAATCTGCCCTTCTATGTGGTGGCGATTGTGGCCGGTTCGCTGGTTACGGCTGCGGCGCTCTTCTTGCTCAAGCGACCCGTTGCCACGCGGCAGGTGACCGGCGCAGATGATACGCTGGTCGCGGTGTAACAACCGGTGACAAACCGATGGGTGGCAGGTGGTAAACGTATGGGTAATAGCCGATTGAAGAACACAGGGGAGCAAAATAATCATGATAGAGCTAACGGAAGCAACCGTTCGGACTGGCGCACACGCCCGTGGCAAAGAGGACGCGATTCGACAGGTGGGACAACTGCTGGTGGAAGCAGGACACATTGAGCAGGGATACATCGAGAGTATGCTTGGGCGCGAGCAGCAGGCCAACACCTACCTGGGCCATGGCATCGCTATCCCGCACGGCCTGCCCGACAACCGTGACCTGATCAGACAGACTGGCATTGCGGTCTTGCAGGTGCCACGCGGCGTCGAATGGAATCCGGGCGAGGAGGTCCACCTTGTGGTGGGCATTGCGGCCCGTTCGGATGAGCACCTCGGTATCCTTGCTAACCTCACCGATGTGCTGGACGACCTAGCAACGGTTGACCGGCTGGCCCGCACAACGAATGCGCACGATATTATCGAGAGTCTGAATCGCGCCCGCGACTCGCAGGGTGGGGACACGCTCAGCATGCCAGATGATGCTGACGCGTGGGCTGAGGCCCGCTCGATTGAGGTGACCATTGCTGGTGACTATGGGCTGCATGCCCGCCCGGCCACCGTGTTTGTTGATGTTGCAAACGAGTTCCGGGCCGATATTCGGGTTGAGTTTGGCGGCAAGGCGTCCAACGGCAAGGCGATGGCCTCGCTGCTGCGGCTCGGCGTCGAAAGCGGCAAAACCATCCGTATTCGGGCGCGTGGCCCCGATGCGGAAGAAGCCCTGCGTGCGCTGCGCGAGGCGGTCGAAGCGGGTCTGGGCGACACCGAGGAAGTCGCTACCGACGGATCTGCGCCTGTGTGGTCCCCCCAGTATGCGGTGAAAGCCATCACCGGGGTTGCTGCCGCGCCTGGCCTGGCAATCGGGCCGATTGCGCAATTCAAAAACAGCCACATCGTCATCCACGACCAGGCCAGAGACCCCGACGCCGAAAAGCAGCATCTGCGCGAAGCCCTGGCTGCCGCCCGCGCCCAGCTTGGCGACATCTACGAGTCGGTCAAAGCGCGGGCCGGGCGCAACGAAGCAGCTATCTTCCGCGCCCACCAGGCATTTCTGGATGACACTGACCTGGTGAACGAGGTAGACGCGCTCATGGTCCAGGGGCACAGCGCCGCCTGGTCGTGGCATCGCGTCATCTCCGAGCGAACTGTCGCGATGCAGCAGGTGCAGGCATCGCGCCTGGCCGAACGGGCCGCTGACCTCAATGACGTGGGGCAGCGCGTGCTGCGCCTGCTGGCAGAGGTCGAACAGCACGAACCCGATTTGCCCGACGAGCCGGTGATCCTGGTGGCTGATGATTTGCTGCCTTCCGACACGGCGCGGCTTGACCCCAGGCGTATCCTGGGCATCTGCACCGCGGCGAGCGGGCCGACCTCACACACCGCGATTATCGCCCGTTCGCTCGATATTCCCGCGGTGGTGAGTGCGGGCGCGGCCCTGCTCGACCAGACAGAAGGGGTAATGGGTATCCTCGATGGGAGCGCCGGCACGCTCTATGTAGAACCATGCGCGGGCGATCTCGAGTCGGCGCGGCAGTTTCAGGTTGAGCTGAAACAGCAGCGCGACCGTGAATACCTCGACCGCTACCAACCTGCGTTGCTGACCGATGGCATGCGCGTGGAGGTGGTCGCGAACATTGGCAAGGCCGCCGAAGCGCAGCAGGCCGTAGACGCTGGCGCGGAGGGTGTGGGGTTGATGCGGACGGAATTTCTGTTCTTTGACCGTACCACCCCGCCCTCGGAAGAAGAGCAGGTCGAGGCCTATACCACGATGATACGGGCGCTGAACGGCCTGCCGCTCATCGTCCGCACGCTGGATATTGGCGGCGACAAGGCGCTGCCCTATCTCTCGCTGCCCGCCGAGGACAATCCCTTTCTGGGCGTGCGCGGTATCCGCCTGTGCCTGCGCAAGCCGGAATTGTTCCGCACGCAGCTTCGCGCCATCTACCGCGCATCCACGCAGGGACCGGTGAAAATCATGTTCCCGATGATTGCCTTGATGGAAGAACTGCTCGCCGCGAAAGAAATGGCCGAAGAGGTGCGATTGGAGCTTGGCGTCGCCCCGGTCGAAACTGGTATCATGGTCGAGGTGCCATCTACGGTGCTGCTCATCAAGGAGTTTGCCGAGGCGGTTGACTTCTTTTCTATCGGCACCAACGACCTGACCCAGTATACGCTGGCGATGGACCGCATGCACCCGGCCCTGGCGAAATACACCGACGCGCTGCACCCGGCGGTGTTGCGGCTCATCGAGCAGACGACACAGGCCGCCAGCACCGCCGGTAAATGGGTGGGGGCGTGCGGCGGCATCGCCGGCGACCCGCAGGGTGCGGTCATCCTGGTCGGCCTGGGCGTGACCGAACTGAGTATGAGCATTCCAAGTATTGCGGCGGTGAAGGCCAGGATGCGCCAGGTATCGCTGGCGCGGTGCCGGTCCATTGCCCGGAAGGCGCTGGATTGTACCACGGCCGAGGAAGTCCGTCAGCTTACGCTGGTTTGAAAGGAAGGAGCTACACACGATGCAAGCAACACGATCTCCCATGGTTGAGGCCGTAACGGTCACACTTAACCCGGCCATTGACCAGACCGTGGTGATAGCGAACTTTACGGTCGGGCAGGTCAACCGCGTAGAGCAGGTGACATCGCAGCCGGGCGGCAAGGGCGTCAACGTGGCGGCAGCACTGGCCGACTACGGGCACACGGTTGGTGTGACTGGCTTTCTGGGGCGCGAGAATGACGGAGCCTTCGCCGCTCTGTTCGCCCAGAAAGGTATCACCGACGGCTTTGTTCGTATTGACGGACTGACGCGCACTGGCGTGAAGGTGAGCGACCCGGCGCAACAGCAGACGACCGACATTAACTATCCCGGCCAGGCTCCCACGCCCGCCAACCTGGACACGCTCTCCCATCGGTTGGGGCAATTTCATACGCCGTGGGTGGTGGTGTCAGGCAGCATCCCGCCGGGTGTGCCTCCAACGATTTACCGTGACCTGGTCGCCATGCTCATAGCGCGGGGGCGACAAATAGTGCTTGACACCAGCGGTGATGCGCTACGCGCTGCGCTGGAAGCTGCACCGCACATTATCAAGCCGAACATCCACGAGCTTGAGGCACTGGTCGGCGCATCGCTGATGGGGCAGGACGCGGTGGTTGAGGCAGCACACACCCTGCTGTCCCGTGGGGTGCAGATGGTGGTCGTCTCGATGGGCAAAGAGGGCGCATGCTTCGTGACCGCGGGACGGGTGGTAGTGGCCCGCCCGCCTGATGTGACGGTGCAGAGTACCGTTGGGGCTGGCGATGCGATGGTGGCCGGGATAGTGGCCGGGCAGCTTCGCGGTCTGCCGCTGACCGAGTGTGCGCGATTGGCAACTGCCTTTTCGCTCGACCGTATTACGCACATGGGGGTTGGCCTTTCGTCGCTTGCCCATGTGAATGCACTGATGGAGCAGGTGACGGTGGACAGAGGAGCGTGATCTGCCTGGCTTTGCTCATGTTACGCCATAATGTCATACCAATGGGCATCCTGGTGGCCTGCTTGAAATGTGCTGCGGGGCCGCCGAGCAACGATCTGCTCATACCAGGTTGCTACCAGAAGTGCCAAAAACCGCAGAGGGCGCAGAGGTTTTGGGTCCTCCACGTCCTCTGCGGCGAAGAAACCGAATGGGTATCAGCAGGAGCCGTGTTCGCCATCCTCAACCCGACGCATCCCCCTCCCCGAAGACCCGCTCCCGCACCGCCGCGGTCATCGCCGCATAGACCTCCCGCAACGCACGGTCGGTGCCCGCCGGGGGCGGCCCCATCTGGCGCAGCATGGGCGCGTCCACCGCGGGTGGGGACAGTTCCACCGTTATCGTGTCAATCCCCGCTCCCGCCTGGTAGAACTGGTCGAGCACCTCCTCCAGCGCCGCAACCGGCTCCACCGGGATGAGGGCCGGTGCGGCCTCGTCTTTGTCCACGTCAGGGTCATCACGGCGGACATTGATGGCCTCGTAGATGCGAGCGAAAGCATTGGTATGGCCTACGTAGGTGGGTTCGACATAGATGGAATCCCCATCCTCCCCGCCTCGCTTCAGCCAGACCCCGTCGCATACCCGTATGGTCACTCCGTGCTGGCACGCTGATGGTCACTCCAGGGTGGCCTTCGACCAGGAACGACGGAAACGTCCATCCACCGGGTGCTCATCGGGGCCACGACGGACGATGTCCTGTTCTCTCACCTCGTCACTAAAATTTTCCACATCGTGAACAGCGTAGATAGGCCTTTGGGAAGCAGGAAATTGGGTGTTCACGATGTCCTCGAACTTGGTCACGAGGTGAGAGAACAGGACAGTATCACGAGGGCACACGGGGTGGGAAGGTATAGACCCTCCCACCCCGTGTGCCTCGGGTGAATTTCCGCCCCTATCCACTACGGACGGGTGATATTGATCCAGTAGGCGCTTCCAGGCTCAATGTGCGTCAGGGTATCGTCAGAGATGGGGGTGTCCGGGGTATACCGTCTCCAATCACCACTGCCAGGGTCGTAGGTCTGGACAATCGAGAATGTCCCTTCAAACGGTGCCAGCACCTCTTCGACCGGTGTAGCCATACCAACTGGGAAGCCGACCAGGTGCCAACCTGTCTCCGCGTATGCTGGCATAACCTGGTCCGGGTAGATACCAGAGAGGGAGAGCGTACCCATCTGGCTGGCGCACACCCACACCCCGTCGTACGGTCCCACCTCCGTCAGGGTATTGCCGAATGCTGGTCCGTCCTGGGCAAAACGCCTCCATGAGTTGTCCGCCACATTGTAGGCCAGCACCGTATCGTATGCTCCACCAAGTGAGGCGAGTGCTTGTTCGATAGGGGTGTCTGGCTGGACCAGCGGCAGCGAAATCATCTGGCACCCCGGCTGGATGGGAACCGTCAGCGTATCATACGGTGCTGAGCCTGCCAGGACTATCTCTGGGACCGGAAAGTGCGGCAGGAGTCCCCAGGTAGCGGCAAAGGTCTCGCCTTCGCTGCGGTGGGCTTCAACGATCAACTGGTCGCCCGTTCCATAGGTAATACCAATGTGCATTTTGATGTAGAGCGTGGGGATGGCTACAGATTGAGTGAAAATGGGGTGAGATATGTTACGCCATAATGCACATTGGTATAAAGGCAGCACTGGCGTCATTCACTCGCGTGCTGCCCAGATCGGCCACCCATTCACCCTGGGCGTTGGTGAGCGCGGCAAGGCTCGTTGAGGTACCGCCACTGCCGCTGCCGTCAGCATCCTGCACATTGAGGTAGACGAGGGTTCCCTCCACCGGCGTGGTACCATCGCTCAGCACCACGCGCCCATAGGCGGTGTCGGGCATAGCAGGCATCAGCGATGGGCCAGTCGCAAACTGGTAGTGTGCTCCACCATTAGTATCGGGCAACCCTGCCGAGACCACATCAAAAACGTAGCTCGTTGACGGCGTCAACCCGCTGATGACGACGAAGTGGGTGGTCAAGGCCACATCCGCGCCGCGCACATCCGTGGCGGTCTGGTCCGGTGTGGCGGTACCATAGACGATGTGGCCGGTGGTGGCACTGCTCGTTGTCCACGAAATCGTCACGCTGCTGTCGCTGATGTTGCTGACACGGAGCGCTTCGACCTCGCTGGTGGGGGAGGGAGCAGCCCACGCCTTGCCGGATGCGCCCAACAGCGCCACAACAGCCACGGCAAGCGCGAGCAGGGCCAGGCGGATGCGTGCGGTCATGATTTGTGTATGCATATGATTCTCCTTCTACGAATAATCTGCTTGCTAGGGGTTCGGCGTTGGAGCGGGCACGGGAACTGGTCGAATGAGGTCTTCATTATCTTGATCTTGCTTTGCAATATGACCAGATACCGCATTTATCGGAGTTTCATAGGAACCTGACACTCCTAGTTGTACTTCCACGGTACTTCCATAACAAATTTCCATGCCACATCCAGCAGATGCCACACCCGCACTGGCGATACCGCAAAAACCCGCGGGCCACGAAAGATCTCCCCCTCCACAACTAGGGCCTATGCAAGCCTGGGGACCGACACTAGCACTGCACCCTACATTGAAGGATATTTTGGGGGTAAGGTCTGTACTGACACCAGTCCCACTCCAATGAACATTGTCTTCTAGCCAATCGTGAATAGTATACGGCCTCCAAGGCCAAGGATATACTGCCATATTATCGTTTGCCCAGCTTGGTGCCTCACACATCGGTCCAGGAAAAGATCCCGGTGGGTACGACATATACTCTGATGGATGCATCAGGTAGCCGCCGCCCAATTCGAGGAATCCCTTCTCATGCCCGCTCGGGTCCGCATAGTGCACCGGGTTGTTCTGCACATAGGCGAAGCGGTTGAGGCTCTGCGGGTCGCGCAGGCGTCCCGCAAACGAGTCCTTGCTGGTGAAGCGGCCCACCTCCGGTGCATAGAAGCGCGCCCGCAGATAGACGAAGCCGGTTTCGGCGTCGGTCTGCTCGCCGGTGAAGCTGAAGCCATCGGCAAGCCCGCTGGAGGCGCGCACTGCACCAAAGGCATCGTAGGCATAGCCAGCAACAAGTTTGCCATCCAGGTTGCTCAGGGCCCGCACGCTGCCCAGGGCATCGGCGTGGTAGTACACTGGCATCCCATCGGGAGCAATACGCGCCAGCAGACCAAGCGGACCGTAAAGGTAGCGCGTTTCCCCCAACGGGGACTGTTCCGCCAGCACATAGGGCAGGTCGCCGCTGATGTTGTAGGTGTAGCTGGTCATCTGTCCGTCGGCCACCTTGCGCATACGCCGCCCGGCCCCGTCATAGGCAAAGGTCACATCCCCCGCACGGAGCATCCGGTCTCTGGCATCATAGGTATAGGATGTCGGGATACGCTGCTGCGTGCGCCTGATCATACGCCCGGCGCGGTCCCAGGTAAAGGTTATGTCGCCCGCCTGGAGCAACCGGTCTGCCGCATCATACTGGTAGGTCGTTTCGGCACTGCCCACGCGCATCGTGGTGCGGTTGCCCATCGGGTCAAACGCATAGCTCACCTGCTCGCCGTCGGGATAGGTGACGCTGGTGAGGCGGCGCAGCGCGTCGTACCCATAGGCAATCGTGCCATCAATCACCGGCTCGCTGCTGCCGCCAGAGGGCGGAGCCGCCGGCTGGCCCGCCAGATCCGCGCTGGCGTTGGCCCGCACCAGCACTGCCTGACTCGCCGCAAGCGGAAAGTCGTTCAGCCCCGTGCCACAGGGGTGGCTGTTCCAGAAACCGTTGTGCAGACGCACCACCTCGGCAATATCTGCGCCGCGGCTGGCAAGTGCCTGGCACGCCTCCTCGGCGCTCGACGCGGATGGAACCGGCACCACATCGTTCCACCCTGCGCGCAGCGTCACCGACAGCGGCTTGTCGGGCAGCGCATAGCCTTCCACGCGCCAGACTGCCGCGCCGCTGCTGTGAACCATGTAGCCGCGCCCGGCTTCCAGCGCGAAGTTGTTCAGCCCCGTGCCGCAGGGATGGCTGTTCCAGAAACCGTTGTACATCCGCACCACCTGGGTAATCTGGCTGTCAGCCTCACAAACTTCCTCGGCGGAGATGTCACTTGTTGGCTGCACCGGCAGACCAATATAGCTCCACCCCGCGGCAAGCGGCACGTCTACCTGCTGGAGTGCTGCGCCCACCCCGCCAACAAACTCCTCGGCGTGGGTACGATCCCCGATCCGGTTGTAGGTGTAGGCAAACCGTGCAATGGTCTGACCATCGGGAGCCGTGTGGACTATTTCAGTCAGGTAGCCTGCATCGTCATAGTGCAGATTACTCACTACTCCGTTCGGGAGGGTCTGTCTTGAAATGTGACCGGCAGTATTGTATTCGTAGGTTGTGTCACGCCCATCCCAGTCGGTAATCTGCTCAATGCGACCTTCGGCGCTATACTGGTAGCTCACCGTGCCACCGCCGGGGTAGTTGATGCGCTGGATGCGACCCAGGTTGTCGCGCTCATACCCCACCGCCGCGCCGTCGGGGGTGGTATAGGTGTCTATCTCGCCGCGGGCATTGTGAGCATAGCGGGTCGTGCCAAGCGTATCGCTCATCTCAGTGATGCGGCCCGTTGCGTCGCGAGTATAGCTCACGTCCCCATTCGGGGAGCGAACCGAGATCAGTTGCCCCACCTCATCGTAGCTAAAGGTGGTCGTTCGTCCATCGGCATCGGTCGTCGCAGTACGCAACCCACGGCTGTTGTAGGTGTGGCGGGTCATCGCCCCGTTCGGGTCGGTCACTTTGACCAGGTTCCCTGCTACGTCGTAGTTATATCGGGTGGCGTGCCCGTTGGCGTCAGTCATACTGGTCAGGCGGTCAAGTCGGTCATAGGTATACTCCACCGTGCCATTCAGGGCGTCCTTGACCCTGAGCAATCGATTCATGGCATCGTACTCGAAGGTCGTTGCATTGCCGTTCGGGTCAATCCTTTGAATTTCGTTCCCGGCTGCATCATAGACAATCGTGATCGTATTGCCGAGGGGGTCTTTGATGCTCGTCCGACGGTTAAGGCGGTCATAGCCGAATTCGGTACGGCGTTCGCCTGGTTCAATGACCGCTATGAGGTTAGCATTTGCATCGTATTCGTATCGCGTGATGTGACCATCACGGTCCTGTTCTGCTTCGAGTAAGTTCAGCTGGTTGTAGGTGAACGACGTGGTATTGCCTGCGGCATCGGTGACACGGGTCCGATTGTCGTTGGGATCGTAGGCATACGTTGTGCGATGGCCCATCGGGTCGGTGAAGCGTATGAGCCGGTCTTTGTGGTCATATTCGTAGCGAGTCGTCTGGTTCCTGGCATCGGTTGTGGAGATACGGTTCCCGACCCCATCATAAGTATGTTGAACGATTCGTCCGAGCGGGTCAGTTTCCATCGTGCGCCGCAAAAGCGGGTCATAGGCAAAACGGGTAACGTTACCAGCAGGGTCTTGGTGCTCACGTACCCGACCATCTGTTCCATAGACGAACCGGGTCGTGTGACCCGGTTCGTCTATGGTTGACAGATTGCCTTGTTCGTCATATTCGTATCGAACCTCCCCCCCCTCGGCATCAGTCATCCGCACAACCTGTCCATACTCGTTGTAAATGTAGCTGGTCACCCCACCAGACGGGTCAGTGGTCTTGATACGGTTGCCATGGGCATCATACTCATGGCGTGTTTCGCGACCAGACGGGTCAATCTCGCGTACCAGCACGTCCAGTCTGTTGTCATAGACAAACTGCGTGATGTTGTTCATGGCATCCATGACGCTGATGAGTTTGCCCTCGGAGTCATACCAGTACCGGGTCGTGTTGCCGCGCCGGTCGGTGACAGAACTGCGATTGCCACGTCGGTCGTATTCATAGAAAACTGACTTCCCATCGGGGTTCCGTTCCTCGACAATCTGGCCTTTTTCGTTGTAGACATAGCGCCACAAGTTGCCACGTCCGTCTGTCATCACCGTATAGCCACTCCCATCATCAGCGTAGTGGTAGGAAAAGGTAGTGGTACTATCCAATGACTGCTGCCAGACAACTCGCCCTTCGGTATCATACCGATTCTTGACATAGAGGGCACCATTCTGGTCAGTGATGGTGTGTAAACGATGGTCTGCGTTGTACGTGTATCGAACCGTTTTGCCATCCGGGTCGGTGACAGTTGTGAGGTTGCCAGTGCTATCATACGCATAGCGCCAGGAATTGCCGAACGGCGGCTCAAAGGCAACAATCCGGTCTTCCGCAGCATTGTAGCGCAGACGATAGACCCGCCCGGACGTATCAATGATCTGGTTGAGCAACCCAGCATCGTTATAGACAAACTCGGTGGTGTTACCGTTGCGGTCAATGATTTCTCTCAGGCGGCCTTCCATGTCGAAGGTTCGTGTGGTGTGGTTGAGGTAACGCAGGGTGTAGGTACCATCGGAGTTGTGAATGAGCCAGCGATTCACCCCGTCGGGAGGATCGAAGCGACCATCACTATTCGAGTCAGTAAAGGTGTCCATACGGGCATCGCCATTCTGAACCGTGATAGTCTCAGGGTTGTCGAAATGGAGTGACCAGTTGTATTCGGGATTCCAACCCCACCCGAGCACACTTTCGGTTGGCTCAATCGAGTTGTAGGTGGCTCCCCAGACAAAGGATTGCCCCCGTTCTGGCATGTTGAGCCATTGTGTATGGTAGATATGGTTCCCACTGTAAGAATCAATGGGGTCAGCAATGGTAGGTCGGTAGGAATAGTGCCCCTTCTGGGTATGGATGACCGGCTGTGGACGATAGATCCGGAAGTAATAGGTGACGCGGGCGTGGCTGTCGCAACCATTGCTGACCTCACTATCCGTAATCCAGTGTGGACCATGAGCCAACCCCAGGTTGAGCCAGTAGTCGCCGGGAGTCAAAGGTACTTTCACCTTGAATTTGAAGGTCCCGGTCTGACCGGGACGGACGGTCCCTTCCTGAGCCAGCGCAATACCAGTGCGGGGGTTGCCTTCCACGCTGGCGAAGGGGATGGGGTCTTCAAAGGTGAACTGGTCGAAGTCATTTGCCCGGCTCTGCCCAGGACAGGAGCATGGACAAACACCGACCGGCTCATCGTCGCGGTAGAGACCGACCTTATCATCACCACTGGTAGTCCAGAGGGATTGATCATCATTCACAAACTGCGGAGCGAGATAGAGCGAGGAACCGACCGGGACGGCTATGACCCGCACGGGGTTTCCGTCTTTCAGCTGCGTCTTGAATCCGCTGGTATCTTTGGCAATGACCACCCGCTGGCACCAGTCGTTGAGGATAGCCTTGCCATGAATATCAACAACCTCGACCCCAAGCGTGATATGATCCTGGTCAGGGAAGGACGAAATATCCCAATTGAACTCATAGGGTTGCGAGGGGTTGAAATCCCACGCTTTGACGGTACGCCAGATCCCCTGGTCGTTCTCGCCCGTCTTACCCAGGAATTTGACGATGACCTGGTCTATCTCAATGTCGCTGGTAGCACTCACCCGGACCTTGATGGGTACGGTAGTTTCAAAGACTTCGCCAAATCCGGGTTCGATTATCTCGGAGCGGGCCTGCCCGTGCTCGACCAGCGATAGAGGCACCCAGTATTCCACATGCCCATCGCTGTTACCCTTGTCTGAGGACATGATCGGGGTATCGTTGCGGTAGAGGACAAAATGTTCACGGTAGCCATTGTCGGCGTTCCATTCGCGGGTGTCCTTGCCCGAATCGCAGAGACGAATGCGAAACACAGCAGAGTCGCCGGGTTTCACGGGGCCCGGCCCTTCAAAGCGAGCAACATACCCGCGGCCTGGATCGATCCACTCATCGCAAGCGAACCCGGCAGGGTGTCCGTCCTTGACGCGCAGCATCACTTCCTCGCGCAGCCAGGGCTTCAAGCCGGTGTTCTGTATGACAACCGTGCTGTAGACATAGCCGTTGGGGATGATGAGGGCTGGCATAGGTCCGGGATAGTCAGTATGATCCTGGTAGACAAATTCGCCCATATAGTCGTCCTGGATGACAACGTTGACGGTGATACTTGCGTGTTCGCCATTCGGCGTGTTGATCCAGCCACCGGGTTGCCCATGGGCACTACGCCCCAACGCCATATGTATCACATAGGGGGTAGAACGCGGTGGCAAATTTTGTCGGTTGCACAGGTGCAGGCGGAAGGTGCCGGTTTCGCCTGCGTCGGTGGGGGCCTGCACATAAGCTGCGCGGGCTTTGGCGATAGCAGTGGATGACCCAGTGTGAGGCCAGTCATCACACCAGAAGGCGCTCCAGTCAGTATTACCAGGGTAGGCATCGTCGCCTTCGTGGTATTCGTGGTTCAGCGAGACCGCAGGGTTGCCATCTGGTCGCCAGGGCACGCTACCAGGGTTGATGAAGGCAATATCCCGGGTCGCACTGCCACTGCGAGGCATGTAGATGGTTATCTCGTGCTCTTCAGGTTGAGCCAGGAAATCCTCTACCACGGTAATGTGGAACCAGGCATTGACCGTGGTGCCTGACGAGTCGGTGAGCCATGGGGGCGGGGTGGTGGTGGTCAGTGCAACGCCAAGGTCCTCGCGATATGTCTCGCCCACGGCGCATGTGCCGCTACCGTCGTGCCGTTCAATGCTGCACTCATTCCCGTGGAGTGTGAAGTCGAAGCGATAGATGGGGCGTCCCTGGTTGTCCATGCCATCGCGTACGCCCTGCGCAAGGCGGTGGGTCGTGAGCCAGGATTCGCTGTCTCGGAAAATGCTGCTCCCCTCGTCGCCGGTGGGTCCCGCAGTCGAGGCTTCGGGGTCCTTCTTGATGGCAAGCACCAGGTCGCTAGCATTGGGATGCCTGGGGCCAACACTCACCATGCGCACCGACCCGGATGCTGACCCACCGATGGGAACCATGATGGCATCCGGGTCGGCAGGGTCCTGGTCGAGAAACTGGAGTTGATAGGCTTCTTCTGCCCCACGAATGCGGATGGGGACCCAGATATATGCCAACCCATCTTCGCCATTGTATGGATTCGCTACCTCTTCCCATCGGGGAGTGCCTGCTGTGCCATTGTTGATGGAGAGAACAAACCCCTCCTCATAGGTTCCGGGTTCTGCATCGTCTGGTACCCGCAGAGCGAAGCGAAACACGGCTTCATCTCCTGGAGCAACATCGCTGCTGACGCTCGCTGCTTTGAAGGTATCCAACCACGAGGTATGGTGAAAATAGCTTTTGCCACAGTTTGGCCCCGGAGAGGGCCAACATTGGTCGTAGCCGGTTGCGGGGGGAGCCGAGATCCGGCCCGGGGTCTTTCTGGTAGATATGACTACCTGCTCTGCTCCAGCAGCACGTTTCCAGAAGGTTGAGCCGGTGCTGTCGAAACGGACCTCAAAATTTATCGTGTCACCTGGTTGCACGTCGAAGGGTTTGCCCATCCCTGCAGGCGGCTGCGTTTGCGAAACCCACCGTGCTTCAGCGTGGCTGGTGGCTTCTTCGATGGTAATATTCCAGAAGACATTGGTCAGGTCATTGGGGTCTCCGGTGGGAGAGGTGTCGGCAATGAAGCGCCCCTGTTCGACGGACCAGAGGCCGTATTCCTCGACCTGGTGATAGGGGCCAGGTGCCAACCCATTGCCACACAGGGTGAAGCGGAAGGTGGCAACCTGTCCTGGATCTACTGACGATTCCACCATTGCTACATCAGGGGGGGAGCCACTGCAATGAAAGCGGTCAGGGCTGGTCTTGACTTTCAGATAGACCGCACGAGCACCAGAACGATACCACGTCCTGGTGCCAACGTTCTTAAATTTGACCAGAACCTCCCGTTGTCCATCGGTTGGAATGGGGAGCGTCTGCCCCGTGGCGGTCTGGTCATACCAGGTTGCTTCGTAGTCGTTTTGCCCGGTATTTTCAACCGTGATGCACCGGGCCCGGTCATTCCACGATCCCAGGTTGGCGATACTAGCGGTGTAACTACTCGATGTCCCGGTACAACTCGATACTTCGTAGAGGGTTATTCGTGCATTCGTTCCGATTTGTAGTGAGCTGATATTCTGATTCAACATTCCCAGGTCGGATGCATCGTAGGTACCGGCGCAAAATTCTTGCGCGTACCCAAAGTGGGCGTCTGCCTCGATGTGTTCGTAGGCAACCACACAGCCTGCACCGGGGGACCGGGTAAAAAAGGCCTGGATCTTCTCTGGAGCGAGAAAATAGCTCATCCAGGCGACTATTGTAACCAACGCCACAATCGGCAAAATCCTCCTGATGCGAAACGAATGGTGTGCTGGTCTGTCGTGGGTGATCATGCTCATACTCCTCCCCTGGCTCATCCTGAAAGCCCGGGTGAACTCCAAAAAATCCGTATTCCTCATCAATTGATGGGTAGGAATTGGAGGGTGTTCTGTGTGCGACTAAACACAACGAATGGCAGATGACTGTGCCGTGACGGTCATCTGCCAGGAGTGAGGGCAGAAAGGGCAGAAAGAAAGAAGGTCAGGGGGAGGGAACATGGGCAAGTTCTTCGGGAAATTCGTCCAGTTCGATCTTGATGTGCATCGGTGGGCCATCCGGAGCTATGAGTAACTGGCGTGGAACTTCGATCAAGGCTTTGCCATGATCGAGCTGTGCCGGGAATTCAGTGATGCCCAGGAACAACACGACCCGGCCGTGGGGAAGAGGAACGACCTCGACTAGAATGTCCCAATGGTCCCGCTGGTGAGGGTATACACTCAGGGTCAAATGATAGTCCATGGGGACATCTTCGTCTGCCAGGACCATTCCCTCGTCCTCTTCGCCAGAACGACAGGCAACCCATTGAGGCTGAACAAACGGGGCAAACGCTGTGTTGAGCAGTTCACGCGAGAGCAAGATAAACCACCGCCCCTGTTCCATGACCTGTTCTTGCCAATCTGGTGGGTGTGCCGCGGGGGGAGAAGAAGAAGCCGCCGGTGTTGCCACCGGCAGGGGGGGAAGTTCATTCCGATGGAGAGCCTCGCCCAATGCACAGGTCATATGATAGGTGGTTGAACAGTTGGGGCAGGTCCAGAGATGCCACCAAACGTCAGGATGGGTCTGGGCTGCTTCCTGTATGCCATAATCCGCCTCGATATCGGTGAATGATGCAAGGTCCTCCAGACATTCTTCACAGCTTACCGGCGGCGGGATTGACGGAAGCAGCCCGAGTACTTCGGCGGCAAGGAGAACGAGGGCCCCCCGGCTCGTTGGGTCACGGGCAATCAGGTCACAGAGTTCGGGATCGGGCGGATCTAACCGCTCCGCTCGAAGGGCATCCTTTATCTGCTGGAGTATCCGATCCGAATTAATATCATGATGCATATTGTACGCTCTTCTTTCTTACTATAATGGTGAGAAGTCACCGGAATAGTCTGGAGCTTTTCTTTTCTCCGGACCATTTTGTCGTTCCTGCTACTCCATGGGTGGCAAACCACAGAGAAATCTGCGTTATGCATCCGGGCTACCCTCTGCATCATCTCTGCTGGTTGCGTTAGTTTTTTGTTCTTCATGCTGTTCCCACAGGTGTGAGTAGCGCGGGGACCTGAGAAGTTCGCGTATTTTTGTAATGGTTGTGCGGACAAACCACTCCGTTGCCCCGATTCTTTTGCCAATCAAACGCAGCGAGTGGCCGTCAACATGGAGCCACCATACGTGACATTCCCTGGGATCGAAGTGCCGTTGCAGTATCTCCCGCACTGTGTCACGAAACAGGTGGTCCTGTGCGAGACCAGCAATGTCTGGTGCCTGGTTGCGCTCGTCAGTTTCGTCTGGTACCTGGTTGCACTCGTCAGTTTCGCTACCAAGCGGTATCGTTGGGAGCAATGGTTTATCAATGGTGTTTTGTATTGAACGTGTGATGATTGGGAATACCCACGTGGAAAGACGGCTACCATATCGGTATTGCGGCAGGGAACGGACTATTTCGAGCAGGGCTATTTGACACAAATCATCGGGTAACACCGAAGGGTCCTTCCTGGTCGCCCAGGTTACAAGGTTCTTACGGCATAAAATCGCAAGTACCTCGCCAAACCAGGTCTTCCACTGCTCATGGTGCTCCGGGTGCGTTTTGTCCCGCAATGCCTCGACCTGCAAATGTTCCTGGTGATAAAAGGTCACGACTCGCGTCGCCTGTTCGTCGCGGCTACCGAAGGGCACATAGGGCAGTATGTTGGACAGATATGCTTGTTGTTGCTCCGCGCTCAACTGCCAACCGGATGGGGTGACAAGTGCCGAAAGAATTCGTTTCAGATGGTTGTACGACGATACAATGTGCCTGGAGAGATCGTCGTCAGTCAGAGCAGTCGGTAGGTAGCACATCAGGTTGATTCCCCAGGCCCGACGTTGTGCTTCGGGCAGGTTCCATTCCCGCTGATCATTGAGATGCGCTATCTGGGACATCAGGCGCTCAAGAAGATCGAGAAGCTGCGTTCGCAATGCCATTTCGAAGGCTTCAGTTTTGAGGGGGTCGGTTGCGTCGGCCACCATGCTGTCCCTGTATATGGATTGCAGCAGCGTGACCACAAGCGCCTGCCGCTGTGTGTTCGCCAGGTGCCATTGGTATGCTCCGTTCCATCGGTTGACGAGCCGTTTGATCTGGTTTTGCAGGTCTTCCTGGGGTTCGATAATTCCACCTCGCTTTCGCCTGGTTGCCTCTGGGTAGAGGGGGCAGCCTCTTACAAGCTTCTTTCATTGTACCCTATCTTTCCTTTGTGTTCGACACCAGCAGGGACATAGCTATGGTACAATAGATTTTGCTATGGATAGGTATTCGTTCCCACCAGACTGCCAGCGCATCATCGCCCTTGCCGACCGCGACCCACGTCGCATTATTCCGCTTGCACGAGCCGCCCTGGAACGGACATCGCCAGACGATATCTGGAAATATGCGTGGCGGGACTACACCCTCGGTCACACACTCCTGCTTGGGGAACGTATACGCGAGGCGATGGCTCCTGCTCAAGAAGCACTCCAGCTTTTTACCAGGATGGGCGGTGGCTTACCAACCCTTTATTGCCGTCGCACTATTCTTATTGCCAACCTGCTCCGATGGCATCAGGTGCATACCTTGAACTGGCAGGAGCTTGTGGGTCTCTGGGTGGAAGCTGGCTTCCCTCTTGAAGCGGCCCGAACTCGTATCTACCTGGCCTTCTATCTCTATCTACTGATAGAAACAGAGGGTGCTCATGCTCTGATTGAGGAGATCACGCCAATCGTTCGGCAAGAGGGGACAGCCACGGATTGGGCTTTCCTGCTGAGTGTGAGGGCAGGTATCTCCCTGGATCGCGGCAAGTCCGAACAGGCAATGGACGATATCAATCAGGCAGAAAATATCTTCAGGCAGGAAAAAAATCTCCGTCAGGCGGCCATATGCCAGTTCAGGCGTTCATGGATATGGCAGCAATGCAAGGAGTTTGACCGGGCGCGGGCAGAGTTGGAGCAGGCATTGCAGACCCTTCGTCGTCTCGATTTGCCGTTGCATATCGCGCTCTGCGAACGCAACCTGGGAATGGCCTTTTATCGACTAGGGCACTATGGAGAGGCAATGCAGCGAGTCTATCAGGCACAGCGATATTTTCAGTCTCTCGGACGGCTTGATACTCTTGCGGATTGCGCTCTGAGCCTGGGAAACATTGCATACTATACCAGATCTTACGCTATAGCAGTGGCACACTACCGTCAGTCTCAGCATATCTATAACCGCCTGAACAACGCTCCGTTGTGGATACTCAGTCAGCGCAATCAGGCGATGGCGCTGTGCGCTATGGAGCGGCCAACCGCAGCACTGGATATTCTGACCTCGTTGGAAAAAACATCGCATCTTGTAAGTCAGCCCCTGGAATTTGCACGCTTGCTTCATACCAAAGCACAAGTTCTCGCAGATCTTGGGAGATATTGCGATGCGAGGATTCTGCTGCAAGAGGTTGAAAAAGCTATGCGAGCTTGAACCATCTGCAAGACCTCGCAATCAGTCGTTTGGATCAAGGCTGGCTCTATCTCTATGAAGAAGACTACCGCCGCGCAGAAGATTGTTTTCAGTCCATTCGTGATGCCCTGGGGGACAGTCTGGTCACCTGGCGCGTAGACTATGGCCTTGGACGCTGTGCCGGTATGCATGGTCGTACAGATGCCGCGATGCAGCACTACCTGAAGGCAACCGCTCAGGTTTCCAGGCTTCGTCAACGGTTTGCCAACCAGGAATATTCCAGCAGTCTCTTTACCAGTGCCCAGTATCTCTACGATGACGCGATAGCGCTTGCGCTTGATCGGGAAGATCCAGAAACGGTCCTTTTACTGATTGAGGAGCATCGGTCCCTGGTCCTTCAGCGCCAGATAGCGAGTACTGGCCTGCACTTCTCACCTGAGATAGGGACTGCCTACAAGCAACAGGCTGAACTGCTCCGCGCTATGGTGGAGGATAATGGGGCACCTGGGGAGTTGGATACGGCGCTTTCGTCCTATCTGAATACGATTCTCAATGCTCGCCACAGCAACCCGTTGCCCGATCATTTGCTCATCAACCCGTTGAATCTGGGAGAACTTCGCAAGCAACTGGAGGCGACCTTTCCAGATTGGATAATCCTGCTCTATACCCAGTGCAAGGGCGAGCTTGTGGTGGTTGTGATCGACTCAGGGCATATTGATATACAACGGACCCCACTTGATGATGCGCTGAAGGTCTTGCTCAAAAAAGCCTGCCTGAAACGCTGGCGCAACTATGTGTTCAGCAACCCGGACTTTGCCTATCTTTGGAACAAGAGCCGCCAACGATGGAGCCAACTCACTGAACTGGGCGAACGTCTGCTGCCAACCAGCGTGCGCAAACGACTTCGTCCAGATACGCGTTTACTGATCGTCCCCGGTGGACCACTCCACGACCTGCCCTGGGCCACGCTGCGCATTGGCACGGACTGGCTCTGTCAACGGGCCGTGGTCCAAGTGCTACCGTCCTTATCCATCTGGTCGCACCTGGTCAGGCAGCCCGTTTATGGCGAGAAGGCCCTGTTACTCGGATGCAGCAGTTTTGGCTCACGGGCCTCCCCGCTTCCCCACATTGCAGACGAACTTGACCTGGTTGACCGATGCTGGAGAGGCAGGGGTCTGGTCGAACGAATGGAAGATGGGAAAGCTACTCGGCAGGCACTACGGACTCTGGCGTCAGGTGGGGAGTTGAAACAGTTCCAACTGCTGCACATTGGCACCCATGCCCAGTTGCTCCCGGACCAGAGTGTCCAGGCCCATATCAAGCTGTGGGATGAGGATATGCTTCTTGATGAGGTGACAGAGCTACGCCTGGGAGGGGGAGTAGTCGTGCTGGCAACTTGTGATGGGGCAAACGGCGCGGTTGCTCCGGGAGAGGAAGTGCGCAGCCTGAGCTATGCGTTTCTTGCGGCCGGAGCGCGAGACGTGGTTGCTAACATCTGGTCGTTCTATGGGGAGTTGACACAAGGCATACTCGAAGAATTCTATCATGGTCTGGCCCGCAAGTTGGACGCGCCCACGGCGCTCGCACAGGCATTGCGCGAACTGCTGAAATACCACGATGATGGTGATGGTGCGCTACCAACCCGTTCTCCGATAGTATGGGGTGGTTTGATTGCGCAAGGAGCGGGAACTGTTCCAGGTCATTCAGCGGGTGGTACCAATCCCGCTTCTGACCACAGTACGTAGTTTCCAAACGGGGTGGGGGGCTTCACCCACGACCGTTTTCGCCAATATCCGGCCCTGCCACGGGGGGCATTGCTGCGATGATGGTTCGTTTGCTCCAGCGCACTGATATCACCTCCTTCAACAGCCGTTCAATTTCCTGTCACTTTAAGAGATGCACACGAGCGGGTGAATTTTTCGAAATATCTGGGGGATTTTTGAAGCAACCGCTCCCTATTCTGTGATATAATTGAGCACCAGCAGGCCGATTATGGTTTGTGCTCTACCCCAACAGGTGCCCGCTATCCGTAGAGCGAGGATGTTTCTTGTTATGGCTACAGAAAGCGGAGGAAAGCACGCGCCCCTGCAAAAACTTGTCGAGCAGTGTCGGCAAGAACGAGTACGCTTTCTTTCCACCCAAAACCCCGAATCTCCCTCGTGTATGGACATCTTCCGACGTGCATTCGATGGCGATCAAGATGCCTGGACCGAACTGGCGACTATCTTCGACCCCAACGTGCGCTTCTGGGTCAGTTTCTGTCAGCCTCTCGGCAAAGACGAAGTTGACATTGCCGTGAACTGGGCCTGGGCCGATTTCTGGTCCGGGTTCCGGTCTCTTCCTGAACTGCTCAGAGCAGATAACCTGGCGCGAGTCCTGAAATATCTTCAGACCTGTGCAAAACGTGCGCGCGGGCAGATGATACGACGGGAGCAACGGCACTCCCGTAACATTCCCCTTGACCTCGCCAGGTTGCCTCCCCGTCCTGACAGCACTGACCCTGCTGAGCGCCTTCTGAGTGTCGCCGTCCGTGAACGGCTCGGTGAATTGCTCACCGACCTCCGTGAGCAACTGGTGTGTCAATGGGTGCTTGGGCAGCAAATAAAACCGCACGAACTACGCTCCATGTTTCCTGAGCACTTTCAAGAGGTTCAGGAGATATATGCAATCAGACATAACCTCATCAAGCGGCTACGCAGAGATGCAACCCTGCAAGATCTGGCCGCGTCGGCCCAAAATGGAGCCTCTGAGGAATCTCTTATGATGAGTGTCCTTAATCCTGATGAAGACAGGAACCAGACGGATATGTCGTGCGAGTTTCCCACCGACCTGCTCCTGGACTATCTTGGGGGCTTTGCGAACGCCGAAGTATGCGCTGCGATTGAACAATCGCCCGCGTGTATGGACCAGGTGCGACAGCTTGAGCGCGAAACAGAGGCGTTGCTTACAATACTCTACCGTGCTCATTGCCCCACCAGCGAGCAACTCATTGCCTACCAGCAAAAGCAACTTCCCTCAGCCGAGGCGCTGGTCCTGTATCGGCATCTGACCCACTGCCCACTGTGCCAGGAAGAGGTACATGCGTTTGAATTGATGGATGCGGCATTTGAAGAAGACCGTCGGTCCGGGTTTACGCGCCACCCGCTGACTCCCCTCTTTTCCGGCGTACGATCCCTGATCGAAGCCATCTTTCGATCAGCGCATGAGATGCAGGTGCTTGGGAGTAATACCCAGTGTTATCACACCCCACAGGTGCTCATCACCCTCTATACTGAACAGCCTCCTGGTCAGATGCGCACCTGGGAACTCTGGGGAGAAGTGCGCACCATTGATGGGGTACTGGCAACCGACCTGCTGCAAGAAGTGCTGGTCCAACAACTCGACGAACCAGTTCCGACACGGTATCAAGGGCACATCGAAGCCAGCGGAGCCTTCGTGTTCGAAGACCTTCCTACTGGCACCTACCGCCTGAGTCTGCTGACTTCCGATGAAGAAATAACTATTCGCCACATTGTGATAGGCGATGAGCAGTAAGGAACAGCCTGTGTCATCACTGGACATTCCCCCAGACGATGCATTCCTCACAGAGGTACGGGCGTTTCTCGCCTGCCCCACCAACCAGATGGAAGCCTGGTTAGCAAATCATCCTCACCTGGTGAGCCGGGCCTGTATCTCCGCCATCAAACACGAAGTTGATAACCTGAAACTCTCAGACCCGGTGGGGAGAGCATACGCCGAAAGGGCCATGCTCATCGCATCTGCGTTGCCCGATGATCCCCTGGCTCTGCCGCTGGCCCTCTGGACAAAAGGCAATGCCGAAATGTACCTCGCCCAGCAAGCCGCTATTGAATCATACGAACAGGCCCTCCCCGGCTACCGCACCGCAGGTGATCCACTCGACTATGCCCGAATACTGAGCAATCTCCTGTTTCTCTTTGCCGATAGTGGCTATTTTGACCAGGGGGAAGCTGCCTACCAGGAGGCCCGCCCTCTTATCCTCGCAGCGGGAGAGAATGCGGCCAGATACGACCTATTCCTTGAAATGAATTACGCCTGGCTCTTGCACTGTCGGGGGGATTATCTCAAGGCTCTGGAGCTTCATGACCGCAATACACAGTTGGCCGAACAGCTTGAAGACGAAATCTCGGCATACGAATCCAGAGTCAACCAGGCATTGACACTCGGCATGCTGGGACGATTGGACGAAGGATTAGCTATCCTGCTCCAACAACACCAGGCTGCCCAGCAGCATGGCGAACATCTGACCGTTGCTCGCATCGAGATGGATCTGGGTATGCTCTTGACCAGACTAGGGCAGCCCGGTGCGGCGCTGCGCCACTTTAGTGCGGCGCGGCAACATTTCCACTCGCTGGATGAGAACCACCAGGAAATCGGTTCGGTGCTGCTCTACGAAGCCGAATTGTTGGCAGTGCTCGGAGCGCAACGTGAGGCCCGCAGGAGCTACACCCAGGCTCACCTGCGGTTGAAGGAACATGGCCTCGATCCCTATGCAGTAGAAGCATCCATCGGACAGGCGGTTGCCAATCGTTTGTCGGGCGGTCCGCGTGAATATCAGCAGGCAGCGAGACTACTTGATGATGCTGAAAAATGCTGCCAGCAGCACGGATATGTCTGGGGGACAATGCAAATCCATCTCGAACGGGTCGAGCTATCGCTAGCGCAACAAGATAGTAGCGCCGCGTTCTCCTGGCTTCAAAAACCGCTCACGTTGGTCGAAAGCCACGATTTGCAGGCACGCTGGCAGATTCTTCGAGCCGATGCCCATGCCCTCCACTATACCAGAACGGGCGACATCCAGCAGCAATCCGCTGCGCAGCAAAACTATCAACAGGTGCTCACCTATGCTCAATCTCACCACCAGCGCTGGCTAGAACGCCGTGCGCTTGCTGGACTGGGCAAACTGGTATACCCGGACCATCCAGCGGTAGCCCGCCATTATTTCACTCAAGTGATGGAACACGACGATTTGACCCGACGCACCCTGACTGTAGAGGAACTTAAAGCAAGTTTTCAACATCAGGTTAGCGAGGTCCCGCTCCTGCTTGTGGAACTGCTCGCCGATCAGCAGCAGGCTGCACAAGCATTGACCACAATGTGGCGTACCAAAGGAGCAGCTTTGCTCGATCTTTTTCACAGACAGGATGAAGACAACACTTCCAGGATACCATTGGATGTTCAGACGGAATTGAGTCGAGTGCGTCAGCAACTCGCGGCCCGCCGCTGGCAGATAGCCAGGGAATCAACAGGTGTCGAAAACGAGCAACGCCACCAACGGGAAATACACGATGCCACGCTGCAAGCTCTGGAAAAGCGGTGGTTTGAACTGCGCTGCCAACGCACGCAGTACTGGAGCGATCACGACCAACATCTCCTCCACACGCCAGCTGATTTGCTTTCGCAAATGGACGCCGACCTTCTGATAGAATACCTGCACTGTGGTCGTGTCGTAGTTGCGGTTTGTGCCGACCGGTCCGGCCAATGCCGGGTTGTGCGACTCCCCGGAACGTCCCGATTGCATCGCATCCTGAGCCAACTCAACCTCAAGTTTACCAGCGTGGTTGTCAATGGGGCCCCCCCCGAAAAACGACTCCAGCACCATGACGAATGGATAGCTGAGTGTTTGCCCTTGTTGGAACGCTGTTACCACCTGTTGCTCGAACCGTTAGAACTGCCTCCGGACGGCGCACGATTGCTGATATCGCCGCATGATTACCTGCACCTGTTTCCCTTTGCTGCCTTCTGGGATGGGAGGCAGTATATGGTGGAACGCTATGATATAGAGATGATACTGAGCGGAGCACTACTTGCTGCCCCCCCCCCACCCCC
>JAAUSY010000198.1 GCA_012032475.1 Chloroflexaceae bacterium | reverse complement strand
GCGGATGACACCCTGCTACGCGAGAGCTTTGCCGATTTTCTGGGATGGACTTACAAACCGCGCTCGAAACCTCGATGAATGCCATCAGCCCCGACTACAATGATCTGCTTCAGCAGGTGATGGCTCCGACGATGGTGATTGGGCGCGGCAGGACCGGCTGATGCCGCTGTATGGCCCTCCCATGATGCAGTTGCTCATCCCACGGGCCCACCTGGTCTGGATTGAGCGCTGCGGGCATCTGCCGATGATTGAGCGGCCCGCGATATACCATCGGTTGCTCCGGCTGTTCCTGACCACCGACGGGGCGCACGAGCAGACCCAATCTCTCTGGCTCCCATTCGTGGATTGAGGGTCGCTGAAGCAGGGGCAAGGAAGTTAAATAAAGAAAGCAGATTGAGGAAAAAACCATGCAACCTGTAGCTATGACCTCCTACCGCGCTGAGTTTCCGATTACCGAGTGCTGCGCCTTTCTGAGCCACGCCGCTATTTCGCCGCTCAGCCGACGGGCAGCAGAAGCCGTGCGAAAACACCTGGAACAGGTGACGCACGAGCCATTCGAACACTATTTTGGCAATGTTATCGCGATATTTCAAGATACCCGCGAACGTCTGACGGCGCTGATCAATGCCGCGGGACCCGAGGAAATTGCGCTGATGCCCAACACCGCTGCTGGCCTGAACACCGTTGCTGCCAGCCTGCCGCTGCAAACCGGCGATAATGTGCTTATCCTGGATGGGGATTATCCCGCCAATGTCTACCCCTGGATGAACCTGGCCTACCGCGGCGTGCTGACCAAGGTGGTGCCACAACACGACGGGGGGTTGGACCTGAAGGTGTTAGAGCAGCGGATAGATGGACGGACGCGGGTCATTGCGCTGAGCACGGTGATGTTTGCGACCGGGTTTCGAAACGATATCGAGGCCGTGGGGCGACTGTGCCACGAACGGGGCATCTCCTTTGTGGTGGATGGGATTCAGTCGCTTGGCGCGTTTCCGCTGGATGTCCAGTCCAGCCACATTGACTTCCTGGCGGCAGGGTCACAGAAGTGGTTGCTTTCGGCTCCGGGGAGCGGTTTTCTCTACTGCCGCCGCGAACGGCTCGATGACCTGGTGCCGGGCGCGTATGTGGGGGCTGCCAGTGTGGTCGACTCGATGAACTACCTCGACTATAACCTCACGTACCCCCGGAGCGCCGAACGATTTCACCTGGGCACCCCCAACATCCTGGGTATCGTGGCGCTCCACGCGACGCTGGAATTGCTCCAGGAGGTGGGGATACCGCGCATTGGCGAACACATCCTGGAGTTGATTGAGGTGCTCATCAACGATTTGCAGGGGCGCGGGTATGAACTGGCGGCCAGCACCCGCCCAGAACACCGCAGCGGGATAGTCGTGGCCCGTATCCCCGACGCAGAGACCGTGTGCCGGCGTCTATCCGAGCAGGGGGTGGTGGTGACGGCTCGCGGCGGAGGGGTGCGTATTGCCCCCCACTTCTACAACACGCGTGAAGAAGTGCTGCGAGTGGGGGAACTGCTCGACCCGATCCTACGACCCTAGATCCAGCCTCACCACATCCTCCGGTCCCATTCCAAGGGCGTCGAACAGGTCTTGCCGGATGGCGATAAGCTGTCCGGCATCGTTCTTCTGCGTTGATGCCGTCGAAAGCCAGCCTTCCTGCTCGTAGATGACCACGTATCCGTGGGCTGACAACGTCTCCGGACTGACATTGTGGGGAAGATCGTAGATAACGTCCGGGGGGGTGATGCCGCACTCCTGAGCAAACGGTTTCTGGTTCTTGAGATACGTCTCAATCCGCATCTCCAACCCCAGGGAGTTTCGCGGGAGATTCGCGGTTATCGGGCACGACGTCAACCGGCGGTCGGATAGCCCGAAAACATCCGTAAACTGGAGGTTTCCGTGGTAGGCCTGAGCCAGGTAGTAGGCCACGACTCCCATCTGGTTCGACATCAGCGTCACGCGCTCTCCTTTCTTGTAGGCCAGAATCTTTTCGATGGTCTCTTCCAGGTAGACAATCGTCGGGGCGTCGCGGAGGTGGACAAAATTGGCTCGTTCCGACCAGGAAAATTCAGCCGGGATGGGCGCCGACGGCGGGAGCAAAAACGCATCCTGTCGCATGCGGTCCCATATCGGCATACTGGTGGACTCCTTCTTCATGAAGACCAGCGCTCCGGGGAGTTGCAGCAGGCAGAGGAACGCCACCGTTGCCACAAACACCCGGGTCCGGTATTCGGGGAGCACCAGCGTGGTGATGAGCTTGTGCAGCGCCAGAACCGACAACGCGGTCATGACCGGCCACATATGGACGAAGAACCGTCCGCCTTCCATCCAGTCCCCTCCAGCCAGAACGATGAAACTGGTGGACGCTATCACGAAGAGGGTGGGGAGCAGGTCGGGCGGGAGCGAAGCATCGCGCTTCTTCAGGCAAAAGCCAACATGAACCGTGTTGATAGCTACCAGCAGCACGAGTGGCTCGACATAGAACATGGAAAGGGAGAACGAGGCATACTTCAGCCCCGCTTTGATGCTTTCCAGCGAGATACCGGCGGACTTGGCAATCACCGGCTGCGGCATGAGTGACCCGAACGAGACGTATCGGAAGAGCAGCAGGCCGAGAAAGAGGACTGCGGTTGAACCGAGCAAGAAGAGGATACGCTTGTTCCATACGAGATAGTGGTCGGCGTGTTCCCGGTCAATGATGGAGCGCTTCAGCAGGGCAATCGCTCCCCCTCCGAGCAACACACAGATCACCACCAGGATGGATTCGGGCCGCACCAGCAGAAAGCAGGCGGTGGCGACCCAGACCCATACTCCCCGCAGGGGGTATACCCCCGGTTCAGGTAGGCCAGAAAGCTGAGCAAGAGCCAACCGCTGGTGAACGCGGTCAGGGTCGTTTCCATTCCAGAAAAAGACCAGTAGATGACATAGACCGACGTGCTGATGATGAACGCCGCTGCCAGCGAGATGCGCGGGACGATAACCGCCACGAGCCTCTGGGTTACCAGGATGCTGAGGATGCCAAAGAAGACCGAAACCATCGGGCCAAGTGACGGAGCCGTGGCTTCGCTCACGTGCAGAACCAGTGCCAGGATGACCACAAAGAGCAGGCTCGAACTCTGTTCGATGGATTCGCCGCTGTGGTTCACAATCTCCCCAAAGTGGGTAAGGGTGTAGGCAGGCCAGTAGGAAATGTGGCTGTCGTCTCGACCGGTTGAAACGAACAGGACGAAACCGATCATCACCAGCAGGAATGGCGGAACGGGAAGCAACAGCCACGAGAGCCACGAGGACCGCGATGTTTTTTGCATGCCAGAATGGATCTTTCTACCCAGTCCTCTCGCGGAGCAACCGGGAATGAATGCCCCCGGAGGGGGACTGAGAATGACAAAGGGTTTGGTCGCTCTCAAGCATACGCAAAGAAAGAGACGATGTCAATAGCCAGATCCTCCGTCCTGACCCGGTGCCGAATCTTGCTCCTATGTTCTCCGTTCGCCGCCGGGCTTTTCTCCCGAATTTCTCTCCGGTTTCTCCCCTGATAGGTGAGCGAAATTTTACGGAACGTCGTAGAAAGCGAATCAATGGAGCAATGAAACGTTTATAAATAGTTAGAACGCAAGATGATAACGCGCTTTTCCTTGTGAATAAAATCACAGATGACCGGACTATGACAAAAGTAATACGGAAAAGATCTGAAACCGTTACAAAAAAACTATTGACTTTATCATGAAACGAAGTATAATGGTTCATAAGGTTTTCCCGAACAATCAGGTATGAGTAAAAATTCTGTTAAGAACAGGTATGGGGTATAAAAATCGTTAAAGATGGGTGGCCCGGCCTTCTTTAATTATTTTTTAACCTTCATCGTGGTTTTCTGTGGAAGAAACCGGGCATTCAACTCAGTCCATTTGCGGGGAATGAGATAGCTCCGGGGAACTGGAGCAGAGGAGGAGGGAGAAACGATGACGATGATGCGGTGGTCCATTGCCGCTCTGGTGATAGACCTGACGATTTTCTACAACATCGAGCGATTAGATTTCTATACGAAGAACGCCGTGAACCTGTCCTCATTTGTCTATGCCCTGACCGCCATCGCCACGACGTCTATCATCATCACTCCCCGAACCTGGCGATTCTCGCTCCAGACTTTGCTGCTGCTGTGGACCAGCATCTACCTTGGTGGCAGATTGCTCTTTTTGAACGATCATCCCCTCATCGGAGGCGGATACCTTTACATCACCATTACCGAGGTGGTTTTCTTCCTCCTCACGGTGGTGCTCTCTCACCATGTTGCCTACCATCTGCATGATTTTGAGGATGCGGTCGAAAACATCTCCTTTTCTGGTATCAAGCGGCGGGTCCTTTCGCAAGATGATGCCTCAACCGTCATCAAAAATGAATTGTACCGCAGCCGCCGCTACCAACATCCGCTTTCGCTCCTGGTTCTTGAGCCGGACCAGGCATCCCTCCAGGCATCGCTGCATCGGTCGGTGCGCCAGGTGCAGCAGGCCATGATGGGACGCTACGTGTTTCTCAGTGTCAGCCGGGTGGTGGGTAATTTCTTGCGGCGCATAGATGTTGCGATAGAACAAGCCGGCCAGCAACGGTTGGTGCTGCTTTGCCCGGAAACGACGCAGGACGGAGCCATGGTGATGGTCGAACGTCTGAAGCAGGAAATCGCTGAGCAGCTTGGGGTGTCGGTGCGTTGTAGCATTGCCTCGTTTCCCGATGAAGCTCTGACCTTCGAAGAACTGCTGCGAGAAGCAACTATCCGCTTGAAGGCACAGGGTCAGCAGGATGGTGAACTTCCCCACAGCGTGCTCACCCCGTCCGCTGAGACCAGGAACCGAGAACCCGAAGGAGGCCGGCAACCGGAGGGACGATTTCGCGAACATGAATCTGATGGGAAAAGCCGTGTTCCGCTCCCCCAGAGCGATGTTCCATCTTCTTGTGGGCATGAACATGAAGAACAGGAGCGTGAGCGTGAGGTCTCAGGCGTACGCTGACGTCAGTGATGGGTGATGGGTGATGGGTGATGGATGATGGATGATGGATGATGGATGATGGATGATTCGTGGGTTTTCGTGAGATTTTGTGAGAAAGGGAAAGGAAGACAGTCATGACGATTGCACTCAGAAATATTCAGGATCAATATCGCTGGTTTCAAGAGGTCAACCCTGAGCAGTGCGTGCTGCGGGGGCGAAGCTATCTCATTGCCAAGCGGGTGATGGATATCACCCTGGCGGTCATTTCTCTGCCTTTCATCGTGCCGTTCATGCTGCTCTGCATCGTGCTGCTCAAGATGGAGTCGCCGCGGGCCCCGGTCTTTTTCTCGCAGTGGCGCACCGGGCAGGGCGGGCGGCGCTTTCGGCTCTACAAGTTCCGTACTATGGTCCCCAACGCCGAAGAAATGAAAAAGCAACTCGCCCACCTGAATGAATTGCAGTGGCCGGACTTCAAGATAACCAACGACCCGCGCATCACGCGGGTGGGACGTATCTTGCGCAAGACGAGCCTGGACGAACTGCCCCAGATCTGGAACATTTTCCTGGGCGATATGAGCTTTGTCGGGCCGCGCCCCACCTCGTTTGCGGCCAATACCTACGACCTCTGGCACACGGAGCGGCTCGACGTGCCACCAGGGCTGACCGGCCTGTGGCAGATTATCGGGCGTGGCTCCACCGAATTTGACGAGCGGCTCCGCCTGGATATCGCCTACATGGAGCGCCGGTGCCTGTGGCTGGATATCCAGATTCTCGTTCGCACGTTTACGGCGGTTTGGGAACAGCGGGGTGCTTGCTAGCTCGCCTTTCAGCAGAAAGGACAAGAAAGGGAACCAGAGCCAACCCACCATATTCCATCGTATTTATTGTCACATCCTTGATTGAAATCAGGCCTCCTTCCCTTTGTGGGCTTCCTGTGATACCATACGTATCGAGATAAGACGGGCCAAACATTGCCGAATCTCCCGCAGGCTCGAAATCTGCGGGAGATTTGTCTCCACACCCTGCCACGCGGTCATGGCCGGTCACTCATCACCCATCATGGACGGCTCGTCATTGATAGAACAGGTTCAACACGATGGAAGTTCAACGAATAGTCGGGGCAATCCTGCGAAGCTGGTGGGTTATCCTGGCCTTTGTGCTGGTGAGCACGGGACTGGGTCTCATCTATAGCTATCGGCAGCAACCCGTCTATGAAACATCGGCCCGGCTGGTGCTCTATCCCGGCCTGGGTCTCTACGAGGGATACAACCGGCTCTACGTCATTGACATGCTTGGTGGACGAAGTTCTCTTGCCACGACCTATGGCAACCTGCTGCGGAGCCAGTATCTGGTTGAAAAAGCTGCCGGGTCCCTTGGGGTTCCGCCTGAACTGGTGGGAGACTACCAGATAAGCTGTGTCCCGCTGCCGGATTCGCTGGTGCTCGTCTTGCAAATCGAGGGGCCTTCGCCAGACCTGGTCGCCGACCTGGCAAACGCCATCAGCCGGGAAGGGGTGGCCTACCTCGGAAGCCTGTATGAAATGTTCGAACTGCGCCTGCTTGACCCGGCCAGCACGCCGTCGGACCCGATTTCGCCCGACCACCCCCGCAATGCGGTGCTTGGTGTGGTCATCGGGTTGATGGGAGGCGTGGCATTCAGCATTCTCCGTCAGACCCTCCTGGATATCTGGAAAACCTCGCGGTTGCCCCCGTCACCAGCGCCCTCCCCGTCACCGCTCTCACCGTCACGACTACCAGGGGGATACGAGCAACCATCGGCAGGTTCAGCAGGTCAGGCAGAATAACGACGGGGAGCCGCCATTGGGTATGGACAAAGCCAGAGAACTCATCCAGCGATACCACATCACCCCGCTCCACCTGACCCTGCTGAGCTTCTTCCTGGCCGCAGGGGGCACGGGGGTTTCCCTCATCATTGGCATTGGCTACCTCGACACCATCGGGGTCCTCCTGGTGGCCGGGGGGGTGGTTCTGTCCATCATCGTGGCGACCTCGCTCCGCCCCCAGATTGGCATCTACATCCTCATGGTGACGCTGGTGAGCAACCTGTCCTACGTCTTCACCGACCTGGGATTGCCGGGCGTCAACAAGCCCTTGATAGCCCTGCTCATGCTCAGCGTCAGCATCAACAGCATGATACGTGGGTCCTTCAATATGCGGGTGAAGAGTATCGAATGGCTCATGCTGGCCTATGGAGCCACGATGATGGTCTCGTATTTTGGAGCCGCCGACCAGGATGTTGCCCTGGAAGAAATTGTCGAGTATGCCAAGAATATCATCATCATGTTCTGCATGGCCTACGCCTTGAAGTCGGAAGCGGACTGGAAAAAGGCACTCTGGTTGGTCATCGGGACGATGACGGTGCTCTCGGCAATGGGCACCTATCAGGTCTTCAGTGGCGACTACGACCAAGTCTTCTGGGGGTTTGCCACCATCAAGCGGGACCAGGTGTTGACAGACGTGTGGCAGATGCGCCTGAATGGCCCCATCTACGACCGAACTTCTTCGGCCTCATCCTGGTCGGGTTTATGCCCCTGTCGCTCTACCGCATCTTCGATTCGACCCATCTTCCGACGAAGGTATTCAGCGCCTGTCCGTTCTGTTGAACATCATTGCCAACCTCAATACCTACAGCCGGCTTCGTTCATCACCACGGTCGTTATCCTG
>JAAUSY010000197.1 GCA_012032475.1 Chloroflexaceae bacterium | reverse complement strand
TGATTTCGTGCGTGGCAGAACCGTCCCCGCCCCATTCATCGCCATGACCTGATGTCTTGAGGCCGCTGGTGTCCCACATGAACGTGCCGTGTCGGTCAGGCCGCTACTGTGCTGCATCATCGGTTGGTCGTCGGCCTCCCAGGTATAGGTGATGGGTTGGGTGGCGTCCGACGGCAGCACTTCGGCGGTGAAGGTATATTCGCCGCCGGTCACGCCCTCGCCCGGCCCGCTGATGCTTACCTCCTCAACCGCGATGACCGATGGCTCCATCTCTATCATGATTTCGTGCGTGGTGGTGACCATTCCTGTCTCGTTCATCGCTGTGACCTGAATGGTCTTGAGGCCGCTGGTGTCCCACATGAACGTGGCCGTGTCGGTCAGGCCACCGCTGTGCTCCACCATCGTCTGGTCGTCGGCCTCCCAGGTGTAGGTCACGGGTTGGGTCGCATTCGACGGCAGCACTTCGGCGGTGAAGGTATAGTCCTCGCCGGTCACACCCTCGCTCGGCCCGCTGACGTTCACCTCCTCGACCGCGACCGGTGGTGGCACCACCACTGCCGTGAAGCCGCCAACTTCCTCGCCATCCAGGAGAATTGCCACTTCCAAGCGGCTCTCGTCGCCATAGTCGAACGATTCGGGAGGAGTCTGGCTCAACGTGGTGCCCTCCACGGGCTGGAAGCCCAGGTTGAGGTGGAGCATCTCGCCGGGTCCCAACGTTTCTGGCGGTGGGTCGCCGTCGTCGTCCACAATGACTGGCTCCCAGAAGGGGTCAATCCCAAATATCGTCCAGCGGATTTCCAGGTGGTGGTTGACCCAGTCCGGGTTGCGCACAAGCACCGGGAGCTTGATATGGCTCAGAATGTCGCCAATGGAGAGCTGAATGATATTGACGTTGCGCTGGCTGGTCTGGTCCGGGTAGCCCGGCTGCTTGAGTGTCACCAGGACGCAGCGGTGGTTGGTGCCGCCCAGCGCGGGGGTCCAGTCGGCGCAGTAGTCGCCAATGCTGTTGGCCGGCAGGGTGAAGTTCTCGCTCGCCACGGTGGTGAAGTAGATGCCCGCTCCGAAGTCGGCTACGGCGTAGTCTATCGTGACATTGCGCGGGGAGCCTAGCGGGTTCTGAAGCTGGACGCAAATCTGGCCGGGCACCCCCGCAACGGGTGGGTCAGGATGGAAGGTAATCTCCGGCTCCATCCAGTGAGGTTCGGCGTCGGGCAGATGCACGGGTGGGACATCCAGCTTGCGGATGCCGCCGATAAACTGGTCGCCAATCCAACCCTGCACGTCAATATGGCACGCCGAGCCGAACACCACCGGGTCGGGCGGGGTGACGGTCAGGGTGGCGTCGCGCACCTCGCCGGGGGCCATGTTGGTGAGCACCGATGGCGAAACCGTTGCCAGCCAGCCGGGGCAGGTGTTGTTGACGACCAGCATCACGTCGGCGTTGGCGTTCGTCGGGTTCCCCACCTTGAAGACCAGGTCGTCGGGGGTGCCCGGTTGCAGGTTTTCGGTCACGTCGAGGTTGCGTTGCGAGACGATGCGTTCGCCGGCTTCGTCTTCGATGACCACCTGAATGCAGTAGTGCCCGGAGGAGACTGGCGTAAAGGTGGTCTGCACAATGGCGCTGCCAAATGGCGGGAGGACCACGTTCTTTGTGTCGAAGGCGCTGTAGCTCAGGCCGATACCGAAGCGGTTCGAGCTGGTCTGGAATGAGACCGTGAGGTGCTTGACACTGCTCGAAGTGTTGTTCACCTTGACACTGATGGTGCTCGGCCGGCCGGTGATCATCGGGTAGGGCACAACCTGAATTTCCTCCTCGGCGTAGGTTGGCTCGTCGTTGGGGAAGTGGATGTCGGGGCAGTCAACGTTGTGCGACACGACATTGCTGGTAAGCACGGCGGCTCCCCCGGTCACCAGGCGGGCCTGGTTCCGGACGACCTTTCCGTTGTGGCACTGGCTGTCGGACACGCGCACCTTGAACGTTTTGGTCTGTTCGCCGGATGCCGCACTGACGCCCCACACCAGGGCCCCATCCGCGGTGGGGGTGATGCCATCGCTGGCGCTGCCGGGCACATACATCGTGTCGGCGGGTATCATGTCAATGAGCCGGGCGCGGTCCGGGTTGTTACAATCCGGGTCGTCGCTGAGAACATACGTGATGGTATATTCGATGATGTCGCCTGGTTGGACCGGCGTGTCCTCCGGCGGGTTGGCGGTCTTCTCCACCGACAGGCAGGTGCCCGGCACTTCCGGGGTCGCCGGACACTGGAAGTTGAGCGCATACGCGACCGCGTTCAGGAAGAGCGTCTGTCCGTCGCCGGTCATTTCGCGTGGGTTGCCGCTGAAGCCCCACAGGTGGTGGCACCCCTGGAGAATGAGCGAGGCATGGTCGGGGTTGGGGGGTTCCAGCCCGACCGGCACAACGCCGGGTGGCAGCGTCTCGTCGTCGTCCAGGTAGATACCTACCTCGTTGACCGGGTCGCTGTAGGCCTGAACGGGGTCCGCTGCGATGCCCGTGTAGTAGTTGGCGGGGGCCGTTGTGGCCTTCAGGGCTTCATCCTCTGAGCCGTGCCAGCCGTTCGGCCAGCCAATGAAGAGCGAGAGTTGCCCGAAGAAGGCATAGCCGCCCTCGCCAAGCCCCAGAATGGGGATGTTCGGGTCGGTCATCTGGGCAACCTGGTTGGCGGCGCTGCCCCAGTTGCTCAGAAACCCGGTGTCGTCGGCAACGATAATCAGGTCATAGTCGGAAAAGTTGGTGCTCAGGACGTTTCCGAGGGGTATCAGGTGAACCGCGTAGCCGTTGGCGGTCAGCAGGTTGTAGAAACTGCTGGCGTCGGCGGTGTCCCCGCGGTAGACATAGGCAATGCGCCCGTCGCGGTCCTCGCACACTCCGCTGTAAATTTCGGAGGGTTGCCAGGTGCGCGGCTGGTCGAAGACGACACCGTCGGGCCAGCCGTAATCATCGCCCGCGCTCATCACCGACTGGTGGCCGAAGGCCAGCCCGAGAATCTGGCAGTTGTCAATGAAGAACCGTCCCAGGGTGATGCGATATTCTGCCGACTCGCTTTCCTGAGAGGTGTTTGCCATCCCTTCCCAGAAGCCATCTACCTCTGTCGGGGCGTTGGTATAGCCCCCGGCTCCGGTCCCGACCAGGCTGCTCCTGGTGTTGTCGGGGATGTTGATTTGCAGGGAATAGTCGTCATCCTGGGCGAATTCGTAGCTGCTCCCGTCTCCCTGGGGGTCGAGGTAGACCGCTGCAAAGCGCTCCTCGAAGGTGCCGGGCTGAGCCTCGATGCAGACATACAGGTTGTCAAAGTCGTGCTTGAGATGGATGGTCCCCATCCCCCCGGCGTCGTGGAAGCTCAGGGTTTCAGCATTCGCATATTCATCACATACGCCATCGAGGTCTACCTCCGTCTGGTCGAAGGGAATTTGCAGACTTCCTTCTGGCCGGCTGGCCTCCTGGGCAAGCGCGATAGAACGTGATGCGTTGTTCGCTGGCGGATGCTTCGGGGTGCTGGCAAGTGTGGTGAAGAGAAAGAGCATTGGTAGTACCACCCAGAGGATGGTTCGAAAAAACTGGCGAAACATACAAACCTCCTTGTTGTCAACAAACTTTCGGGCCCGTGCCCATCCCACCATTGGTCTTCAGTTGTTGGTTTCTGGTCCGTCTTCGTCCCCCGCAGGGAACGCTGCGTACCTCCTGTCTGAACTACACAGCAAGAATGGTGCCAGCGCTGGTGAGGGTCGGGGGTCACACCTCCCCCGCTCCTGCTGCGTCCAGAAAGGCGAGGAGTTCGGCCCGCATCTGCGCCCAGACCGTCTTCATCGGGAGCACCAGCGTCTTGAAGTCTTGCCAGTTACTCACCACCCATCGCCCCCGTTCCCCCCCGCAGGTGGGGCAAGTAGGGATCATCCCTATAGGAAAAACAAATTCGACAAACCAGCGCGGCTCGAAAAAGTGGTACACTATTCCAGGAAGCAAACTGATCAACCCGCTTTCGCACCATACTCATGCTTGAAGAAAGGACCCGACCGGAACAGTCATGAATCGTCTTTCTCTCTCTGGCCTGCGTGGACAAATGATCCTCCTGATTCTCCTGGTAATGGCCCCTTCTCTGGGTCTCACCTTCTACACGGGCATGGAACAGCGCTGGCAGGCAGAAAAAGCCATCCGGCAAGATGCCCTGCGCATGACCCAGATCATCGCGCTTCAACAGGAGCAACTGACCGTGCGTTCGCACCAGATTCTGGGGGCGCTCGCGGGGATTCCCGCCGTGCAGCTCCATGATACCGATATCTGTTTGCAGCTCTTCGCAGAATTGCCCGGACGGTATCCCTTCCATGCCTTTTTCCTCGCGGCAAAGCCAGATGGAGAAGTCTTCTGCTCCTCCTCCCGCACGACCTCTGGCGACGGTGATGATGACGATGAGCCTCCCCCTGAGCTGGTTCATATTGCCGAATACCCCTGGTTTCAGCAGATCATGGCAACCCGCACCTTCACCACGACGGGAGTCCATTCCTTTCTGGGGCAGCAACTCCTGGTTTCTGCCCTCCCCACATTCGACCCGTCGGGAGACCTGCAAGCAGTCGTTGCAACGGGGGTGGATTTATGGGAATTGAATGAGTTTGTGGCAAACCTGGATTTGACGGAGGGAGCGACCGTCACCCTGATAGACGCCGATGGTCAGACCTTCCCCATCTACCCGCAACCATCGCTCCCCCCCGGCGCAACCCTGCCAGACGAACCCCTGATTGCGCAGATAGTGGCCGGGGAAACTGGAAGCCGTGAGGGCACAACGACCCTCCGCGGAACCGATGGAATCATCCGTCTCTATGCCTACCAACCAGTGACCTATCAAAGAACCCGGCAACCTTTTTCTATCTACGTTGGCATTCCGGTAGGCATCGCCTTTCAAGATGCGAATATGACGTTGATACGTAATGTGGCGCTGCTTGGATTGCTCACCGCGCTGGCGCTGGTTGCCGCATCGGTGGGGAGCAATCTGGTGGTGCTCAGACCTATCAACGCGCTGGTGGAGGCAACGTACCAACTAGCCGCCGGCAACCGCCGCATCAAAGTCGTTTCCCCACGAAGTGTGCGGGAATTCCACGCCCTGGCCGAATCGTTCAACGCGATGGCCGCAACCCTTCTTCAGCAGGAAACCAATCTGCGCGAGGCTGAAACGCGCTACCGCAGCCTGGTCGAACAAAGCCCGGTCGTCATCTATACCACTGCGCTCACCGCAAACGGCTCCAGCTACCTCAGCCCGCGCATCGAAACGCTGCTCGGCTATACAGTCGAAGAATTGCTCGGCGTGCCCGGCACCTGGATGTCCTGTCTGCACTCCGACGACCGCCAGCGCGTATTGCATGACGTTGCTGCTCAGCACGAGCACGGACACGCGCTCTCGCTCGAATATCGCCTGCTGAAGCGAGACGGACAGGTGGTCTGGGTGCGAGACGAAAGCCGCGTGCTCTTCGATGCTGACGGGCGGCCTCAGACCGTCCAGGGGACACTGCTTGACGTGACCGAGCGCAAAGAAGCCGAAGCCATCATCGCGGGTCAGGCCGAGAGCCTGCGCGAGCTTTCGACACCGCTGCTGCACCTCAGCAACTCCGTCCTGCTGATGCCGCTGGTCGGAGCTATGGACTCGCAGCGGGCGCAGCAAATGATGATCGCTCTGCTTGAAGGAGTGGAACACTACCATGCACGGGTCGTCATTCTCGACATCACCGGGGTCATGGTGATTGATTCGCAGATTGCCAGCGCGTTCATTCAGACGGCTCAGGCGGTCCATCTGCTTGGGGCAAAAGTCGTGCTGACAGGTATCCGTCCTGAAGTCGCCCAGTCTCTCGTCAACCTGGGCATTGACCTCCAGACCGTGGTGACCTACAGCACCCTTCAGAGCGGCATCGAAGGCGTGCTTGGGCAGCACCACCGCGTGGCACTGGCACCCAATGGCGGCCCGGGCCCAGGCTGGAAAAGATAGAATAGAATCCGGAGATGATGACCCCCTTCTGTGCCATCTGCACGTCAGCCCCCGATGGGGAAACTCCATCCGCTGATATGGTCGCCATGAGGGGCCGTCCCGTTGCCGGCGGCACCGGCTGGTCCCTGGGTTTCCTGCCGGGCAGCAGGACCGGCAGCGTCGGAGAAACTGCCGGCCCCTATACCCTTCATCCCCTTCCCGCGGAGGTTGGAGAACGAGAGGTGCAGCCGTCTTCGCCTGTCTATCCTCCCCGCTCCCTGGTCGCGGTCGGGCAGGTCACGCTTGGCAACCGGGCCGCATTGCTGGCGCGGCTGGCGCACACGCCGTTGGCCCCGCACGGCCCGTGCTCCGATGGGGAGCTTCTCCTCCGCCTCTATGCCCACGAGGGCGTGGCGGGCTTTGCCCAGGTGAGCGGCATGTTTGCCCTCGCCCTTCGGGACGGCCCCCACCTGGTGCTGGTGCGTGACGCAGTGGGGGGCCGCAAGTTGTTCTACACCCGGACCGCGGGTTTCTGGGCCGCGTCACCATCGCTCCGCTGCCTGCGCCGTTGGCACCGGCTCACGCCGCGGCTCAACCTGTCTGCCGTGCAAACCTACCTCACCTTTGCCTACCTCCCCGGCGAAGAAACCCTTCTGGAGGGGGTTTGGGAGCTTCTCCCCGGCCACGCCCTGCGCATTGGCCTGGAGGATGGCACCCACGAACTCATCCCCTACTGGTCCATCCAGGAACCGCCCTGGGACCCCTCCGACCCGCCGGAGCAGTATGTGTCTCACCTGCGGCAGTTGCTCGACGCAGCGGTCAGCGGGGCGCTGCCGCCCGGAGAACCGGTGGCGGTCTTCCTCTCTGGCGGCATAGACAGCAGCCTCGTCACGGCCCTGGCTGCCCGCCAGCACGACCAGCCCATCACGACCTACGCCATCCATTTTGGGGAACGCCACCCCAACGAACTGGCCTATGCCCACCTGGTAGCCTCGCACTGCCGAACGCACCACCGGGTCATCGGCTTCAATGGCAACCAGGTGTGCCGCCACCTGGCCGAAACTATGGCCCACCTGGATAGCCCGGTCGGTGACCCGCTGACGGTGCCCAACCTGTTGCTTGCCCGTGCCGCTGCCGCCGACGGGTTCCGGGTGGTGCTGAACGGCGAGGGGGGCGACCCCTGCTTTGGCGGGCCAAAGAACCTGCCCATGCTGCTCTTTGAACTCTACCGCGGCAACTCCGACCCCGACCCCGGCTCAGACCCCGCCGCCCGCGCCCGCACCTACCTGCGGGCCTACCGCGAATGCTACGACGACCTGCCCGTGCTGCTCAGTCCTGCCGCCTGGGACGAACTGCGCCCGGCCCCCCCGGTCGAGCGCCTGGTGCAACCCTTCCTCGAATCCCCCACGATGCGCTCCTGGCTGAACCGGCTGATGCTCACCAATGTGCGGACCAAGGGGGCACACCATATCCTGGCAAAGGTAGAAAGTCTGACGGCTGCCTGTGGCCTGGAGGGCCGTTCGCCTCTGTTCGACCGCACCATTGTCGAATATTCCTTCGCCATTCCGCCAGAACTGAAGCTGGCTGGCACCACCGAAAAGTGGGTGCTCAAGCGAGCCGTTGAGGATGTGCTCCCCGCCATCATTGTCTTCCGTCCCAAAAGCGGGATGCGCGTTCCCATTCAGTCGTGGCTGCTGGGGTCGCCGCTGCTCCGGCCCACCCCGCTGCGCCCGTGGTTCCTCGGCCCGCTGGGGCGGCTCGTCAGCGAGGTGCTGCTCA
>JAAUSY010000196.1 GCA_012032475.1 Chloroflexaceae bacterium | reverse complement strand
GCGAAAAAGCCGGCCAGACCGGCCAGTTCTGCGAACAGGTCCCCCTGCGGTCGGGCCGGGCGCTGCTGACCGCCCGGCCCCCACAACCCCCAGGGACCGGACCAGAAACCATCCCAACCGATATCCAAGGTGGAAATCATCATACCTTCGCGCTCACGGTGTTTATGCTGCTGATGGTTGCAAACTGGTTCTTTCGGTGATGGACGCCGATAGGCGCTGATGGATGGTAATGGGCAGCAAGGGAGGGGGCAAAGGGGACAAGACATGGACGAAAAAGAGCGACCAGGATACGACGAGGGCTATAGCAAAGGGTATGACGAAGGGCGAAAGGATGGCTATGCCCTGGGCTATGAAGAGGGGTTTCGTCAGGGGCAGCAGGAATACTACAAGCGCACCCTGCGGAGCAAGGTAGACCGTGCGGCCTACCACCTGAGCAGCGCGGCCCACCACCTTGGCAAACTGCTCGGCAAGGGAGACAAGGGAGACAAGGGAGACAAGGAGGGCAAGGAGCGACGGTAGTCTTCGTCCCCCCTTGCCCCTGCCCGTCCCCTCGTCCTTCCTTGAATGGCTACTTGACCAGGTAGGCCGCGTAGCCCCCGCCGGTCGGCCCGACCGCGTCCAGGTCGTCGGGCGTCATAGATGACGGGCCGAGACCGTGCCAATCGAGGAAGGAGACGAACCCGCGTTCGTCCGGCTTCCAGGGGTGGATGATCTCGCGCACCTTCTCAAGCGAGCGTACGTAAATCGGTTCGTTGAGATCTTCGTAGGTCTTGAGGAACTTGATAACGGCCTCGTTGTTGCGATTCATATCCACCAGGGGCACATTGAAGGCCAGGCAGGTGCCATTGGGGGCCCAGTCATAGAGCACATTGGTAATCGTATCTATGTCTTCATCGCTCAGGAAGAGGCAGATACCCCAGATGACCAGGGCCGGCTTGCGGCCTTCGTTCAGCAATTGCTGGACGACCGATTCGTTCAGCAACGTGAGCGGATTGCGCATATCGGTGTAGAGATAGTGGACATTGGGCGTGTTGCCCAGAATTTCGCGTGAATATTCGACAATCACCGGGTCGAGGTCGGCATACACCACGGCCACACCTTCGGGGGCATTCTCATGCAGGTGGTCTTGCGTTGGCAACCCGGAGGCGAAGTCAATGATCAGGTCGAAGCCGCGCCGTGCGAGTTCAGCGGGGATGTCCTTCAGGCAGGCACGTTGAAGACGGGCCACATACCCGACAAAGGGCGCATACGAATCCACCTCGCCAGCGGCCTTGCGGTCTGCCTCCGTGTTGTGGGTTCCCCCAAGGTAGTAATCATACATCCGGGCGGTGTTGGGCAGGTGCCATTCCGTGGCGGTCTGTTTGGTCGTGAGCTTTTTTTCGCTCGTAGTCCTGGTCGCGTCCATCGTTTTCTTTCTCTCAGGCTATTCAAAAACAGAAGAGAACCAGCGCGGCCGGTCTGCCTGTCTGCCGGTCTGGCCTATTTGCCCAGGGCATAGGCAATGCCGCTCTCCAACGTCGAGCGGGTCACAATGCCGCCCAGGTCGGCCCCCAGGTTGACGAGCGTCTGGGCCATTGCCGGGCGGATGCCGGTCAGAACCACCTGGGACCCAAGCAGTTTGACCGCCTGGGCCGTGTGGATGAGCGCGTTAGCAACCTGAGTGTCAACCATCTGCACCCCGGTGATATCGAGGATAGCCGTGTGCGACTGATAGGTGCTCACCCCTTCGAGGAGGGTTTCCATCACCTGCTGAGCGCGGTTGCTGTCAATCGTACCAAGCAGCGGCATTACCAGCACGCCATCTGCCAGAGGCAGCAGCGGGGTCGAAAGCTCGCGCAGCGCCACCCGCTGCGCCTCAATGATGCGCTGCTGCAATTCCTCGCGTTCCTGTTCCTGGCGCTGCTGTTCGCTGATATCGCGCACGATAGCCGCGAGCCAGCGGGGGCTTCCCTGAGCATCGAGGATGGAGAAGACGTTGCAGGCGATAGGGACCAGGGTTCCATCAGGTTGTTGCAGGGTGAAGTTCCCGCTGAAGAAACCTTCGTCTGCCACCTGTCTGGCAGCGGCCATCAGGGCCGCTGGCTCGTCAGCATAGAGGTCAACAATCGTTTTGCCTATTGTTTCATCCTCATACCCACTCATACGGCGAAAACTGGCGTTGGCATAGAAGATGCGGGCATCCAGGGTGGTGACATTGATGCCATCGGGCGCGTTATCCACCAGGGTCTTGAAGGTGGTAAGCTCGCCTTCGACGCGCTGCTGCTCGGTGATATCGCGCACGATAGCCGCGAGCAAACTTCTGCCCTGCTCCGGGTCTTCAATCAGGTAGATGGATGCCTGCCCCTGGAACACGCTTTCATCTTTGCGGATGAAGGGCAGCACCCCCTGCCACCTGCCGCGGGTCATCACCTCACCAATAATCGCGGAAACGTCTATCGCCTCATTGTACAGGGACATCACGGGCATACCAATCATGGCCTCGCCATAGCCGGTCATTTCCTGATACGAAGGGTTGGTGTAGACAAAAATCCCCTGCGTGTCGGAGACGCTATCCCGTCCAGGGCATATTCGACCAGCGACTTGAAGATGCGAAGTTCCTGTTCCTGGTGGCGCTGGCCGCTGATGTCGCGAACAAATCCCCACAGACCCGATGGCTGCCCCGCTTCATCCCTGATGAGGTAGACACGGACCTCAGCCGGGAAGAGCGTGCCATCTTTGCGGAGGTATTCCTTCTGGTAGGGGTCGGAATAGCCCCGCGGCAATATCTGCATCTGCATCATCTCGCGGTCCCGTGCGTGCCATTTCTCCGGGGTGATGTGGATGGTGGAGGTGGTTTGAAGCTCTGCGTTGCTGTGGCCGAGCATCTGTTGAAAGGCCGGGTTCCATTCCTGAAAGTTGCCGTGCAGGTCGGTGACTACCAGACCGTCGGTCAAGGTGTCAAAAAAGCGGCGGTATCTGGCGGTGGCTTCGCCGGTTGTTCGCTCCAGACGAGCGACCTGTTCACGGAGGTGGGCGTTCTCTGCCTGAAGCTCTTCGAGCAGGGCAATCTTTTCGTTCACACCATACCTCCTCTGGTTTCGTTTTGACAACCCACAGCATCGTCGGGTTTTTGTCTCTGCGTTTGCCTGTCTCTGTGGGATGTTTCTTCCTCATATCATGATGGGATTATACCAGATTTATACCGAATACTGGAGTCCCATCACTGTCACCGTGGTTCCCCGTGGTTTCCGTTTGCGCCCTCGATGCTGCCGGTGCTGCCGATGCGAGTCACGTTTGGGTCGCGCCTTCGGCTCTCGTTGGTCCACCGAGGCTTTGATGGTGCAGCATCGGGCACCCTCACTGCTGCACCGTGGCAATGCGCCCCAGCCACAGGTGCAGCGCCGAGGTGCCCAGGTAGGCATACCACCCCACAATCACCATACGCATGAGCCACCCGCGCTCCCAGAGGCGGTCCAGAACGATGGCACTGGCAATCACCACCAGGGGAATGCTGGCAAAGAAATGCTTGTCTATCATCGAGACCTTGTAGCCCAGGAGGAAGAAAACCAGCGTGACGGTCATCCACGCGCTGATGGCGGCCCACAGCAGCGCCACCCCTTGCGCACCCGGCCCCGGCGCACCCGGCCCCCACCCCTTGCGCCAGCGCACGCTACCATACGCCAGCGTCCAGCCGGTGGTCAGCACGAGCGGCACGAGCAGGCCATACCCCCACAACCGATGGTGGCGCACCACGTACGTTCCGAGCGGTTCGCCAACTTTGCCAATATCCTCGGCCCTGCTGGTGAACGAACGGACAAAGTAGGGAATGGTCTGCTCCATTATCGGGCCAACATACTGCCCGTAGTAGACGAGGGTTGCCAGGGCAAGAGCGACCAGCGCTGCCAGCCACATCGGGCGCAAGCCCTGAGAGGTTGCCCGGACCCACCACACCGCCAGGGTAAACAGCCCCAGGAACAACGCCAGAAAGGCACCGGCCACCGTGTAGAACAGGAGCGTTCCCAGGAACAACCCCACCAGGATGAGGAAGGGGACCGGGCGGCGCAGTCGCGGCCACATGACCAGGATGCCCACCGTTGCAGCGAAGGCCCACCACAGGCCGGTCGTCGTGGGTGCGTTGCCCCACGAATGGAGCAAGAAATTGATGGGCAGCAGGGCATAGAGGAGGGCCGCCAACAGCGCGGTGCGATGGCTCAGGCCGCTCGCACGCGCCACGAGCGCAATGAGCACCACGCGGCTGCATTCCAGCAGCACACTGACCATGTTGGCGCTTAGCTCCAGCGACCAGGGCAGCACCACCAGGCCAGCCATGGCGATGTGGTAGTAGGGCGAATAGGGAATCACCGGGCGGTCCGGCCCCCACTCAGCCAGCGGCATCGTTGATTCGTTCAACGGGCTGCTGGTGCCATAATAGAGCGGGAGACCGCCGCTCAGGATGTGGCGCACCCGGTCCATATGCCAGTGAATGTCAATGCCAACGAAGTAGGGGAAGAGCATCCCGCCGGCCTTCAGCCAGTAGCCGACAAAGAAGATGAGCAGCAGCGTGTTGACGAAGGAAAGTTGCCACCGCGGGTTAGGTGGATAACCACCGTCCGGGGGGGAGGACGGTGGGGTCTCGAACGCCAGGGCATCGAAAACCAGCGTGAGCAGTGGGCCCAGCCCGGCCAGGAGCACCAGGCTCCAGACCGCCAGCAGCGCCAGCCCCGGCAGCATCACCGTCGTGGGGAAGCGGTGGGCCACCAGCGCCCACGCGGTCAGCACCAGGGCCGCCAGGGTCGCCAGCACCGCCACCAGATTGCGCCCGGTCATCCCGACCAGGCAAACATAGAGCGCCAGGAGCAGGACCGCGCAGCAGAGGAGCACACTCCAGGGGGGCAGCAGGGGCATGCCCCCTGCTTCGAGCGGCACGGCCCGTACCTCGGACACGAGGACCCCCAGAGGGCGCGGGTCGTCAGACGAAAACGTATTCGCCTGAATGGTCAGGTTCAGGCTGCCGCTGCTCATAGCTCTGGGCGGAACCAGCAGGTTGACCCGGCGCAACCGGGGCGTGTCTGGCAGCTCTGCCAGGAGCACCGTATTCGCCAGGAGGTGCGCACGAGTGGCAGAGCCGTCCGGGTGGGCGGTGATGACCGCCATCGTGAGTTGCCAGGGACCACCCCCCAGTCCCGGCAGATGAACCGCGCTCTCGTCCCGCGTCCAGCGGTAGGTGCGGGCGGGTTGGAGCACCACGCGCCCGGCCAACCCCGCGGGTGGCTCCGGCCCCTGCCGCAACCCCGGCTCCAGTTTTAGCCCAAGGGTCGGGGCGGCAGCGATGTCAGGCGGGATGAGCGCAACGAAAAACCGCCACCCCGTCCGCGGAATGTCCACCCGCGTGCCATTGACCGACAGCGCCAACCCCCTCAAGGCATCGTCGGGCTGCCCATCTGCCGCAGAGATCGTCGCCAGCCATTCGCCGGAACGCCTGCCGGGGAGCGTCAGGCGGTTTTGCTCTGGCGGCCAGTTCCACGTCGTGCCAGGGACGGACCCATCCACCTCGCGGTCGTGGAAGTCCGTGAGCGCTATCGAGTCGTAGTAGCTACCAACATCAACGGACACCGCCGGGCGCACGGCGTAGGCGGCGGTCAGCACTCCGAACACCAGCGCCAGCAGGGCCAGCAACGTCCAGAGATGCAGCGGTTTGATCGTCATGGTTCCTCTGATGATATGACCTCGTATATAAAGAAGGAAGGCGTCCGTCCATCGGGAAGGAACGGGCCGTGCCTCTCCGGACCGAGTGCCAGGCCAGAGGTGCGCACAAAGGCCGCTCTCTCTTGTGGCGTGGCATAGCCCGAAAGGAGGAAGCGTGCGCCTGGAGACGCCGGACGAGACAGCGTAATACCACGGTCATTCCCGTCATTCCCGTCATTCCCGTCGTTCCCGTCGTTCCCGTCGTTCCCACTATTTCCCGATGGACGGAACGTCTGCACTGGCAGTCCGTGGGTCAGGTAGCGCAGCACGGCATGGTCGGCCAGGTTCGCAGGAACATACACAGAGACCGGCATGGTTGCCAGCGATGGGGTCCCTTTCCCTTCCGCGTTTGCCAGTGCTCGGATATACCCGCCCATGCGGGTGTGAACGGGGTAGAACGCCTGCCAGACGTCGGGGTTAGCTGGCATCGCCACAAAATAGGTCTGGGCGTTCAGTGCCAGCGGTGCGAAGAAAAGGAAGAGAAAGAGAAACACCCCCGCTATCCAGAGGGACCAACCCGCCCCGCGACGACGAACCCACAACCACCCCACGGAGCCAGGGTACCCCCACCCGACCGCCGCTAGGGCGCAGGCAAACGCCACCGCGCCGATACTGCGCATGGCGTGGGGACCTTCGACTGCCAGCAGGCTCGGCAGCAGGGTCAACCCCAGAGCCAGCAAGAGAAAACCCACCGGGCGCTGACCCCTGTGCCAGCGGCGCAGCACCACGACGCCCCCGGCCAGCAACCCCACTCCCGTCACCGGATCGAGCATGGGTGCTCCAGGGGCGTGGTGGCGACCGTTGCGGTCTCCCCGAACATTGAACATCAGCAGGTGGCGACCCAGGGAATCATCGAGGACGGCCAGGGGCGCGTGTCCCTGCACCGTTTCGTTGCTCAGGAGAAACACCCCCCCGACCCGGCGGTTGAACGCGTCGGGGTGCTGCAACGCGTAGCGCACGAGCGGGCTGACCGTCAGCGCAAAGCTCAGCACGACCAGGGCCATGCCCACCAGCCAGAGCCGCCAGCGGTGCCAGTGGGAACGGAGCACGGTGAGTGCCAGCGCAGCCGCCAGCAGCGGGACAAGCCGCCCGGTGTGATAGGTCTGCACGGCCATCCCCAGGCACAGCCCCGCGGCAACGAACCGGGCAACGGAGGTAGGGAGAGCAGGCAGCTTCTTCTGGGGAGCGCAGGAGAACGGCAGGAGCATCAACCACAGGCCGGTCAGGGTCAGGAGCGGGTCGAAGACCGTTGGGAACGAGAGGCGGCTCATCGCCGTGTGCCAGCTTGAGATTGCCAGGAAGGTGGCAGCCAGCAGGGCCGTCGCCCTCTCCCCGGTCAGGCCGCATACCAGGCCATAGAGCGGAAAGACCGTCAGGGACCCCGCAATGGCTGTCACGACCCGCATGGTCCAGAGGTGTACGCCCCAGGTGCGGATTGCCAGGGCAAATGGGTAGAATCCCAGACCCGGCAGGTCAACGCCGGAGCCGGGTTCGTAGATTGGGCGGTAGGTCGGGTCTTCCAGAATGTGCAGCGCCACCAGGCCGTGGCGGGCTTCGTCGCGCCACAGGCCGTAGGGCAGGTCTGGGAGCCGGTAGCCGCGCATCCCCAGGGCCAGCAAGAACACCAACCCCAGGCCCAGGAAAGCGGCACGAGGGGAAAGCGTATCCGTGACAGGCGGTGAGTGATGGGCGACCGGCGGGACCGCAGCAGCAGAACGACGGAGAAGACGGAGAAAGGGTTGGGAGAAGGGCAGGGGCATGCGCCGCGTGGTCAGGAGCAGAACGAGCGTTATCAACCCCAACGTCCACGGGGTTGCCGGCAGCGCCCACGCCAGATGGTAGGGGTCCTGGGCTGCCCACCGGACCAACCCCAACGCAGCCACAACGGTGAGGCCATTGACGAGTGACGCGTGATGGGTGATGGGCCGCGACAGGGCCGCACCGCCCGGACGGGGCTTGAGTTCCCGCAGGGCAAGGCTCAGACGCCTCACCACCCACACCAGCACGACCAACCCCCAGACCAGGAACAGGGAGCGCCGGAGGGATGGGACGATGGGGGCGGCCATGCCCGGCAGCGGTGTGACCTGCACCAGGGCAACCG
>JAAUSY010000195.1 GCA_012032475.1 Chloroflexaceae bacterium | reverse complement strand
GCTATGACTTCGATGGGATTGACCGGGTGGTGGACGTCCATGTCGGGACCCTGCGGCGCAAGCTCGAAACCGCCCCCCCCCCCGAGCCGCCTACATCCAGACCGTGCGCGGGGTGGCTACAATTTGTGGAGAAGTGAATTCGGGACAGGTACCACCGGGCAGGGGCCATACGTAGTTTATTGGTAGAAATAAGCAGGCACCATGAAAAGGCTCGACCAGATTCGGTGGAAGTTGTTTTTTTGCCACCTGGGAATTATCCTCATTGTGGTGGTGGTTTTTCTGTCAATCGCCCATCTCATGGCCCTGGCCGGCCTGGGTGAAAAAGAATCAGCCTACCAGAGCACCGGCCCCTCCCCCATCGTCTCGGATATCACCTCCGGGCAGGCGGTGCTGTCGTTGAAGGACTCGCTGCTCCAGAAGTATCAGATGGCGGTGCATGAAGCGCTCCTGGCCGGGGCGTTTGCGGCGCTCTCTGCTGCCGTCCTGGTGAACCTGTTTGTCACGCAGATCATCGTGGAACCGCTCCAGGCCATTTCGCGGGTCAGCAAGCGCCTGGCCCGCGGGTTCTACCGCGAACGCCTATCGGTCACGTCCAACGACGAACTGGGCGAACTGTGCCAGAGTGTCAACCAGTTGGCCGAAGCCCTGGAACAAACCGAAAAGCGGCGGCTGGCGCTGCTCACCGATGTCACCCACGAACTCCGTACCCCCCTTTCAACCATTGAGGGCTATATGGAAGGTTTGCTCGACGGGGTGATCCAACCAGGCAGCCAGACCTTCGCCCTCCTGCTGAAAGAGGCCACGCGGCTCCAGCGGTTGATAGAAGACCTGGAACTGCTCTCGCGGGCGGAGGCCGGGCAGATACCGATTGTTCCGCGGGTGGTCAATCTCCGCCTCCTGCTGGAAAACCTGGTGACCCGGTTCTTCCCGCAGTTCCAGGCCAAACAGGTTACCCTGGAACTCATCGCCTCCGAAACCTTTCTCCCGGTCTGGGTTGACCCCGACCGCGTTGACCAGGTGGCAATCAACCTCCTGAACAACGCGCTGCGCTATACCCCCTCCGGGGGGAGAGTCTGGGTGCAGGTGTGGGACCACGAGGGCTACGCCGTGGTGTCGGTCAAGGATACGGGCATCGGCATCACCTCCGAGCATCTGCCCCACATCTTCGAGCGCTTCTACCGGGTTGACAAGTCGCGGTCGCGGACGAGCGGCGGCAGCGGTATCGGGTTGACCATTGCCAGCCACCTGGTGTATGCCCAGGGTGGCGAGATTACCGCCTGGAGCCGCGGCTCCGGGACCGGCTCCGATTTTCGGTTCACCCTGCCGATGGTGTCAGGGGTGGGGGTTCGGGCCGTCGAACGTTCCACCCAACCCGTAAAGGCCCACCGTTCGGGTGTCCAGCCATTCAAACGCCCGGCCAGAGCATCGGACGCGCTCCCCTGATTTTCTGTGACAAGTGGCGAGTGACGAGTGACGAGTGATGAGTGGTAAGTGACCGAATGCGCAAACGCAAAGACCACCGCTTCACCCTCAATGTGGTGTCCCTGGTGCTGGCCGGTGGCTGGCTGCTCCTGGTGGGGCAAACGCTCGACCCGTCCATAGACGACTTCGAACGCTACTGGCAGGCCGCGGTTGACCTGCGGCAGGCGGGGGACCCCTACGTGACCCGCGCCGACTATTTCTATCCACCGTTCTTTGTCTACCTCATGCAGCCGTTTGGCTACCTGGGGCACCAGCAGGGGCAGTGGGTCTGGTTCGGCCTGAATGTCCTGGCGCTTGGCGGCTTCCTTGCCCTGAGCATCCGCCTGAGCCGGGCCGAACTTCCCCGCCGCTTTTGGGGGGTCGTTGCGCTCGGCATGGTCGTGGCTCCCCCCACCCGCCTGACCCTGCAACTGGGGCAGATCAGCCTGGTGCTGGCGCTGGCCGTGGTGGGCATTGCCGCGCTCGAACACCGCGCTGCGCTGCTCTCTGGCCTGCTCCTGGCGCTGGCAAGCCTGGTCCGACTGAACCCGGCCTTCCTGGGAATCTACTACCTCCTGCGCCGTCCCCGCAGCGTGGCGTGGTGGAGCATTGGTATGGGCGTGGCGCTGGTCGTGCTGTCGCTGCTCGTCTATGGACCGACCCACTACGCAAACTACCTCGACACCATCGTCCGGCGCAACGTGGACCGGCAGGGAGCCTACCCCTATGCCGCCGAACATAACATCTCGCTGTTTGGCTTCTGGAGCCGTATGCTGACGCTCAACCGCCATGCTGTGCCACTGCTCGATGCGCCCCTCCTGGCCTACCTGCTCACTGCGCTGCTGAGCCTGGGAGTGGTCGGGCTGTGCCTGTGGGTGGGGCGGCGCGAGCCGGGCAGCGATGGGGCACTCCTGGGGTTCGGGGTCTGGGTCTGCGGAATGATGCTGCTGCTCCCTACCAACGGCTACTACAACCTGGTCATTCTGCTGCTGCCGCTGCTCGCGGTGGTGCGCCACCTCGAACAGCACCGCACCCCCCGGACCCCCTGGGTACGCGCATGGCTGGTGCTGGCAACGGCGCTCATCTGGGTCCCGCCTGGCTGGACCAGCGCTCACCCCTGGCTCTATGCTTCGCTGCATACCGGTTGGGGGTTGCTGGCGCTCACCCCGTCGTTCTACGGGGTGCTGATCTTCATGGGATTACTTGCCGTGTTGGCGCAGGGCGGGGCATCACCGCGAGCAGGGTGCGGGGGGCGGGAGTCGGTAGTCGGGGGCGAGGAGCGGAGGGCAAACATTCCCCCTTGACGCTCATCCCGTGTGAGGTGATACTATACCGGGAGTACGGTCCATAGTTAATTTTAAGATAACCCGTACAGATGTTTGGAGGTGATAAGAGCCATGGAACCACATTTTACCCCGGACATGATGCAAGAACTGGAAGAACGACGCAAACAGCTTGGCGAAGCGCGAATCAAGCAGGTCGAGGCCGAATGGCCGGTATTGATTGATGAGGTGCGCGCCGCGGTTGCCAGCGGTGTGGACCCGGAAAGCCCGGTCGCGCAGCGGTTGGCGCAGCGCTGGAAGGACCTGGTCCACGAATTTACCGGAGGCAACCCGCACCTTGCCCAGGCGTTGAACACCATGTACCAGCAGGAGCTTGCTACGGCGCAGCGCTATGGCCTGGACGATTCGCTGTTTCGTTTCATTGAGCAGGCAGCAGCAGCGGCAAATCATTCTGGCTGACGCCAGACTGGGGAAGAAGGGAGCAACCGGGCTATTATGGTCGGAGCATCTACGCAGCAGCGGCAAAAGGTTCTGGCGGTGGTTATCGTTACCCTCCTGGTTGCAACCAGCGTCTGGCTGGCAATGGCCGGGCGTGGGCCACTGCACGCCCAGGAACCAGAAGACGGGCGCTGTTTTCCAGAAACGGGGTTCTGCATCCGCGGGGTCATCCGCGACGAATGGGAGCGCTCCGGAGGCGCGGTCGTCTTTGGCCTCGGCCTCCCGACTTCGGAGCAGCGCGAGGAACTCGTGGAGGGCACCCCCTACCAGGTGCAGTGGTTCGAGCGGGGGCGGCTCGAAATCCACCCGGAGCTTGCCCCTCCCTACCGCGTCCTGGTGAGCCGCCTGGGGGCATATGCCGTCTGGGCAGCGCAAGAAGCCGGCAGATGGACCCCGCCGCCGCGAGAAACCCCCACCGACGGCTGTCTCTACTTCGCAGAAACCGGGTGGAATGTCTGCGGGGTGCTGCTTGATGTCTACCGCTCCCGCGGCCTGGAGCGTGATGGGCAGCCCGGCCTCAGCCTGGCCGAGCAACTTGCCCTGTCGGGGTTGCCGCTGACGCCGCGCCTGACCGTGGAGGTCGAAGGCGCTGCCTACCAGGTGCAGTGGTTCGAGCGGGTGGCGCTGGCCGTGCCGGCGGGGAGCACCTCCCCCCAGGATGCCATCGTCGGGGTGCTGAGCGAAGCCTTTCTGGGAGCACCGCCAGCCCCACCGCCGGCGCTGCCGGTCGCCACGGACGGAGCTATCCCGCGGGTGGCGGCTTCGCCCCGCGCCCCGGCAGCCACACCTGACACCGTGCCCGATAGGGACGCCGAAGCCTGGTACCGCCAGGGATATGAACACTACAACCAGGGCAACTACCAGCAGGCCATCGCGGCCTTCAGCCAGGCCATTGTGCTCAACCCTGCTATGACCGAGGCATACAACGACCGCGGCCTTGCCTACCGCAGCATCGGTGACGACACGCGGGCGCTGGCAGATTTCAGCCAGGCCATTGAGATAGACCCCGCGTTTTTCTATGCCTACGCCAACCGTGGGGATATCTTCTATGACCAGGGCAACTACCGCCGCGCCATCGCGGACTACCAGACCGTGGCAGACCTGCGGCCCGATCTGCCGTGGGCCCACAACGACCTGGGGCTTGCCTGCTACTCCGACGGTGACTATGTCCGGGCCATTGCCAGCTATAGCCAGGCTATCGCGATAGACCCGGCCTACGCCTATGCCTACAACAATCGCGGGATTGTCTACGACGAGCGGGGCGAGCATGCGCGGGCCATTGCCGACTATGACCAGGCCATTGCGCTCAACCCCGCCTACGCCCATGCCTATAACAACCGCGGGATTGCGTATGCCCACCTGGGCGAGGGGGACCGCGCCATTGCCGACTATACCAGGGCCATCGAGCTTGACCCCGCCTACGCCACGGCCTACCGCAACCGCGGGGATGTCTTCTTCGACCGGGGGGAGGACGACCGCGCCATTGCCGACTACACCAGGGCCATCGAACTCAGCCCCGACCAGGCCAGCACCTACTTTGTGCGGGGGTGGGCCTTCTCCCGGCGCGGCGACCGCGACCGCGCCATTGCCGATTTCCGGAAGGTCCTAGAACTCAGCAGCGACCCGGAGTTGCGCCAGAGTGCCCAGGAGATGCTGGACGAGTTGTTGGGTCCGTGAAGGGTGACAGGTGACGGGGAATGATTGAGGAAAGCAGACAGATGACGATACCAAACCAGGTTGCCCGGCTCTTTCAGCCGCCCACGTTGCTCATCGGGTTGGCGCTGGTCGTCGGGGCGGCGCTCCGCCTGATAGAAAACGGGCACCCGTTTGCCAGCAGTGACCACGCCGAGCTTGCGGCCATCATCACCTTCTTCTACCCGCGCTCGCTCGAATCGCTCATCCCCTCGGCCACATCATCGTGGAATATGCTCACGAACCCGCACGGTATCCTGTCTCCGCTCATCGGGACGGTGAGTATGACCCTGTTTGGTCTGATGGGAGGAACTATCAACGAGTTCTGGTGGAACCTGCCCTTTGTGCTGCTCAACCTCCTGCCCATTCCCCTTTCGGCCATGCTGGTCGGGCACCTCACCGGTCGCCGCATGGCCGGGGCGTGGGCCGCTCTGCTGGTCGCGCTCCTCCCCATCCACGCCGCGCTGTCGCGCTCGTCGGGCCTCATCATTCCCGTTGCCCTGAACTTCCATTTCGTCACCATCCTCTGCTGCCTGCGCTACTTCGAAGCGCCGACCCCGCGCCGCGCCTGGTGGTTGGGGGTGGCGCTGGCGGTGCATCTGACGGTCGAGATGCTCTTCCCCGTGCTGCTGGTGCTGGTGTTTGGCGTGGGACTGCTGAGCGTCAGAACGACTGCCCCCGGCCTCTTTCTGCGGTTCTACCGCGTCCGCAAGCTCATGTTCGACCTCCGTGTGATGCTCCTGCCGCTGCTGGTGCTTGGCTTTCACCTCGCGCTCCTGATTGCCCACAGCCAGGGATGGACGCCCTTTGGCGGGTTGGCGGCGCGGCTGCTGCAAGGCTCGAATCGCACCCCCGGCCTCTACCCCGCCGACTTCTGGAACAACGCCACCTACGCGGTCGGGACCGTGGCCTTCCCCATCCTGTTGCTGCTAGGGGTGGCGAGTCTTCCGTCTCTGTGGCGGCTCGAATTGCGGGCCCTGCCGGTGCTCTGGGCTATCATCTACCTGACCCCCTTCATCGTGTTCACCCGGCCCCATGTCTATGAATACTTCCTGTTTGGCTCGGTTCCCCTGACCATCAATGCCGCCATGGTCATTGAGCGGTGGGGGCAGAACCAGGGCACCTATCGCTGGTTGGCCGGGGTGGTGCTGCCGGTGCTGGTGGTGCTCTTCTCGCTCCGGACGCTTTCTATGGTCTTCGGGCTAGACTTGGTGCCCCTGGTGGGGGACGGGGTTGGTGCCGGGGGGGGTCTACCCCGACCAGGGTCTCAAAGCCGCGGCCTGGTGGGTCCGCAACCACACCGCGCCGGACGAACTGGTCTTCGGGGACTCGGCGCTCGAACCCTATCAGCTCTGGTATTACCTGCACCGCCCCGCGCTCGGCGTGACCGATGCCGAAACCCCCGCAGATGCCTACCGTCTGCTCGAAGACGCTGAGCCGCAGCCGTCTGTCTACCTGGTGCGGCCAGGGAACGAAGACCTGCTCTACCAGCACATCCGAAGCCAGGACCAGCAGAGCGGGCAGCGTGAACAAGGCGACCCTGCGCTGCTGGCAACGGTGACGGTTGACCAGCAGCCGGTGCTGCTCATCTACGGCGCTCTGCCCCGGCCCCAGGCAGCCCAGGCAGCCACAGCAGAGGTGGTAGAGGTGATAGATGCCCGCACGGCCAATGTCAAATTCGATGAGCAGTTTGGTTCGTGGCGGGCCATGTTCTCGATTGGAACCAGGCAATGATGTGATGCCTGGATGCCTATGGCATCACCTGCCACACCCGCACCGTCATATCGTCCGACCCCGCGGCGAGGGTCGTTCCATCGGGGGAGAAATCCACTCCGGTCGCATCGTCGCGGAACCCCTCCAGCATCCGCAGGGGCGTGCCATCGCTCACCTGCCAGAGCCGCACGGTGCTATCGTTGGCTGCCGAAGCAAGCACCTGCCCGTCGGGGGAAAAGGCCACCCCGGACACACCGTCGCGGTGACCGCTGAGCACCGCCACGGGCGCACCGTCGCTCGCACGCCACAGCCGCACGGTCCCATCAGCCGAACTGGAAGCGAGCACCTGCCCATCGGGGGAGAAGGCAACATCAGTGACATCGCCACTGTGTCCCTCCATCGTCTGGAAGGACTGCCCCCCGCCGACCTGCCACATCCGCACCAGGTTGTCATTCGACCCGATAGCCAGGGCTTTCCCGTCTGGCGAGAAGTCCAGGGCAGTCACATCGTCCCCGATGCCCAGAACATCCAGCACCAGGCCATCCTGGGCCCGCCACACCCGCACGGTGTTGTCGTTCGATCCGGAGGCAATCAGCAAGCCATCCGGTGAAAACGCCACGCTCGTTACGTCATCTTCGTGCCCTTCCAGGGTGCGCACGAGGGACCCACTTTCGACCAGCCACACCCGCACCGTCTCGTCATCCGCGCCAGAGACCAGCGTCCGGCCATCGGGGGCAAAGACCACGCTGGTCACATCATCCCGGTGTCCTTCTAGCGTCAGAATGGGCATGCCATCGCTGACCCGCCACACCCGTACCAGGTCTTCGTCCGTGGCGGTCGCCAGGAAGTGCCCGTCAGGAGAGAACCGAACCTGGTTAATCCCATCCCAGTGGCCTTCCCAGGTGGCGATGCTGGTCAACTGGCTGATGTTTGCCGGGGCGATGGCGGCTGTGCCCGGCTGCGGTGGCGGGGCCGGTTCGGGTTGGTCTGGCTCCAGCGGGGTCTCGCCCACGTCCGAGGGTGCGATTTCTTCCGGGGAGGGTGTGCGTGAGGTCGCTGGTTCGAGGGTTGCCGTGGTCCCGGTTGCAGCCGTGGCGGTGCTGTCCAGCGTGACCGCGCTGTCACGCTGCTGCCCCATCACGCTCATCATCAGCAGCACCAGCACCACCCCCACAACCATGCCGCCGAGAACACCCACAGGCACGGGACGGGGCCTGGAGTTCCTGTCTGCGGGGTGGGGGGCAGGGGGGGCGGAGCCAGAGGCCCC
>JAAUSY010000194.1 GCA_012032475.1 Chloroflexaceae bacterium | reverse complement strand
GACCAGACCGCCTCGGTCGTCAGGGTGCCCTGGTCGTTGCGGTAGAGGCGGTTGGTATCGCCATCGTCGCCCACGGCAAGGTCGAGGTCGCCATCGCTATCTACATCGCCCCACGCCACGCTGCTGGTGCTGACATCGGAGCGATATTCGATGTAGGAATTCCAGGCCGGGGAAGAAAACAGGGTGCCCTGCTCACTCAGGTAGAGGCGGGTGCTTCCCAACCGGTTCCCCACGGCAAGGTCGAGGTCGCCATCGCTATCTACATCGCCCCACGCCACGCTGGTGGTGCTGTCGTTTTCGGCAGACGACCAGGCGGGAAAAGGGCTGATATCCTGAGCTTGCACCGGGCGCGGCAGCCGGGCTGCAAAGAGAGCGATAGCGATGAGGAGTGTGGCAAGCAGCAGCACCCGCAGCAGCGCGTATGTCTGGACCTGGACCGGTTGGGACGGTTGGTGTGGTAATCTTTTCTGGTTCATGGGGAGCATTCCTGTTCTTGGCTAACGAGTGACGATTGGAAGATAGACCGTGGTGGAAGAGGGAGCCGTGGTCGGGGGGACCTGCATAATCTGGTAGCCCGCCTGCCAGGTCGCCACATGAAACGTGTCGCCAACTTTCTGGATAGAGCCGGAGATGCCCGGCATGGGTATCTGCCCCACCAGGGTCGGGGACTTCGGGTTGCTCACATCGAGGATCTGTACCCCATCGTAGGAAGCCGTTGAGACATAGGCCGTGTGCCCATCCAGCAGGATGCCCATTGCTTCGGCTGAGGTTTCGTAGCTACTCAAGTGCCCCGGTGCGGTGGGGTTGGAAACGTCAATGATCCGTAAGCCTGTTGGACTGTCGTCTCCTTCTATTCCATCAACAAGGTAGACCAGGGTATCCTGAACCTGCAAGCGGTGCGCGTACCCCGTTGTGTCATAGCTACCGAGCAGTTTAATGGCCGACGGGTCTTCCACGTCCAGGATGTGCAGACCCGCTGGCCCATCGGCAACATAGGCCCGGCCCGCTTCGACGTAGATGCCTTGCGCGATCCCCCTCGTGTCGTAGTGACCAACTATCCGCGGGTGGGTGGGGGTGCTCACATCGAGGATACGCAGCCCGTAGGGTCCCTCGGCGAGGTAGAGGGACGAACCTTGCACGAAGACATCGAGAACGGTGGAGGGGTAGTGACCAAGAAGCTGCGGGGTGGTCGGGCTGTGCATCCTGATGATGTCCAGGTAGGCTCCGGCAAGATAGACGACATCGCCGCTTACCTCCAGGGCGAAGGCCTCGCCGGGGTTGGCACTGGTGTAGCCGCCTGCGTAAGTCGGGTTGGCGGGGTCGCTGATGTCGAGAATTTCAAACCTGGTTGTTGCTGCCAGAAAAGCCTGGTCGCCCCTGATTGCTATCTGGCTCACGGAGGCGTAGGGAATCCCCTCCGAGTGGGTATAGAAGTGGGAGGTCACATACGAGCGGACGAGTTGTGGGGCGGTGGGGTCGCTCACATTGAGGATGTCCAGCCGATTGTCCCCGGTGGAAAGATAGGCGTAGTCGCCGGTGATGGCAACGTGAACGTCAGAAGCGATCCAGTCATCGGCGTGGTAGGTTCCCTGCATGGTCGGGCGGGCCGGGTCGGAAACGTCTATGATGGTGAGTTTCGCCTGGCTCGATTCGGTGATTGAGATGAGGTAGGCCCGTCCATCGGCAACCGCCATGTCACGGATATCAGCGTCGCCCATTGGCAGGCCGTAGGGGACTCCGAGGGGCTTGAGAAAGTCTGCACTGGCCGGGTCCACATCAACAATCATCAGGGAGAGCGATGAAGAGAGGTAAAGGGATGGAGAAATGATGACAGGGGAAGTGAGATAGGCGTTGCGCTCATCCACGACCAGATTGTTTCCCCAGACCGACGCATTGGTACCAACCACCGTGGGGGATATCGGGTCGCTCACGTCCAGCACCATCAGCCCCTCATTGCTGGTCAGGTAGGTAGTGGTCGAGTCGGCGTAAACGCCGGAGACAGAGGAGTAGGTGGTGCGGAGCACCGGGTTGGCGGGGTCGCTGACGTCCACCAGGAGCAGAGACCCTTGGCTTGTTTCCAGGTAGACCAGGGTTCCTGCTGCTTCCATCTGCGAGATGGCGGTCCGGGGTTGGTAGTGGCCGAGCAGTTCGGGCATTTCAGGAACCCTGATGTCGTAGATGAGCAGTGTTGAGGTAGCGCGGGAGGTTTCGACGTCGTAGCCATAGGTGGTGACATAGGCCGTGGTGCCGACTACATCAAGGTCTTCTATCAAGCCGGGGATTTCTGCGGGAAAGGTGAATGCCCCCACCGGGCGACCATCCTGGCTATCAGCAATAACCAGGCCGTTCACTCCAGCGGCGAGGTAGGTGTACCCCTCGTGAACCTGCACATCATAGACCCACCCCATCGCGGCGTAGCTGCCGAGCAAGGTAGGAACGGTTGGCTGGCTCACATCCAGGATGAGCAGGCCCTCGTTATTGGAGGCGAGGTAGGCCCGGTCATCCTGCACCACCACATCCCGGTGATGTCCTTTGCTCGATACCTGGTAGTGTCCAACGAGAAAGGGTTCGGCGGGGGTGCTGACATCCACTATCCGAAATCCATCCACTCCATCGGCAACGTAGACCATCGAGTTCGCGACAAAGAAGTTCTGGGGATCGCTGAGACCCTGGTAGGTGCCCGCGTTCGTTGGTGCCGTGGGGGTGCTGACGTCTATGATATGAATCACTCCATCATAGCTGACCAGGTAGACCAAGCCATCTTCGAGGCGCACATTCCAGGAATATTGCGGGGAGGCGTAGGTGCCAAGCAGGGTGGGGGTGGTGGGGGTGCTCACATCGAGCACCAGCAAGCCCAGGCTGACATCCGACACGTAGGCGGTGGAGCCATCGACCTGCACTCCGGATACCTGAATAATGTCGGTGTAGGTGCCAAGCAGGGTGGGGTCGGTGGGGGTGCTCACATCCAGGATGAGCAGGCCCTTGTTCGAATCAGCAACATAGGCGCGGTCGCCCACCACATCAACGCGCAGCGCCACGCCCGGTGTGTCGTAGGTGCCCACAACGTGGGGGGCAGATGGGGTGCTCACGTCCACGATCTGGATGCCGCCGGTTCTTCCATTGGCGACGAAGAGCAGCGAACCTTCGATGTCCATATCCCACACGAGGCTCGAAAGAGCGAGCGTTGCCAGCCTGTGGGGGTTGGTGGCATCGCGCACATCGAGGATGGTCACAGTGGTGCCTTCACCGAGATAGGCAGTGCCAGCCTGAACCGTGAGGCCGTAGGATGCTCCCCCGATGCTGCCTATGTGCTCGACATCGGTGAGCGAGGGGTCGCGGAAACCGGCGCCGCGCAAGGGGGATGAGTAGGGGGTGAACCACCCACCCGGCAATGGGGAACCCTCTGGGGCCTGCGCACAGGGGTGGCTCCCTCGCGCAGGCCCCAGCCTATCGCTGTCCTGTCCAGTGACGAGGAGAGGACGCTGCGAGAAAAGGATGACGGTTCCTACCAGGGCTATGAACATTCCTACCAACAGAACCGGCCGGGCGTTTTGAGACATAGCTTTGCTCCTTCGTTCTTTCCACTTCCTTGCGCTCTACTTGCATCTCCACCTATGCATTCAGCGCCAGCACATGTTCACGGGTCGCTTCCAGGAGGTCCCGGTTGGTCACCACTCGTTCGAGGAAGGAGCGGCGCAGTTCCCTATCCGCTGTGCGTTCTGCCCGATGGCAGAGCAGTGATCTGGTTGCGTGGATAACTTCCTCGACGCGGGGGTCCTGGTCAGCCAGCAGCACCCGGTAGCACGCCTCAAAAACCAGGAATGGCTGATCGGCACCGGCAAATGTCTGGTTCTCCTGCCAGGAGGACCAGATGTGTTCAACGTGCTGGCGAGCCTGTTCATGCTCATCCCGCGCCAGTGCCACCAGTGCCAGACCAGCACGAACCTCAACGACCCGGTGGTCCATCTCCAGGTCAAGCCATATCGAAAGCGCCTGCTCGTAGCAAGCCGCAGCGTCTTCCAGCAGGCCAGCCCCGCGGTGGGCATGCCCCAGATAGAGACAGGCATCTCCCTCAGCAAAAGGTTCACCGTTCTCGCGGGCAATTTCAAGCGCCAGACGGCAGAAGGCGCAGGCAGCAGCATACGATCCCTGAAGGGATGCCAGGAGTCCCTGGCCGGTCAATATCCAGCTTTCATCACCGCGCGCGCGACTGCGCGGGCAAGGGAGAGGGCAGCATCAAAGGCTGCACCAGCCTGTTCGTAGGCTCCTTGCTTCAGGTAGATCCAGCCCAGATTGCCATAGAACCAGCCCATCCCTTTCTGATCCTCGATAGCCTGACAGATCTTCAGACCTTGTTCGAAGCAAGCGACGGCCCGCGAAAATTCCCCCTGATCATCGTATATTTGCGCGAGATTCCCCAGGGTATTGCCCAAACCCCATTGGTTGCCAATTGCGCGGTAGATAGTCAGGGCCTGTTCGTAGTAGGTGATGGCCTGATCAGGATTTCCACAGTCGCTTGCATCTGAGCCAAGAGAGTCGAGGGTTCGGGCTTCACCCTGTCGGTCTCCGATGGTCCGGTAGAGCGCGAGGGCCTGCGCATCAAACTGGATCGCGGCATCGTAGTCACCTTCAAAGTAGGCAACGGCCCCAAGCTGGTGCAACGTCTCTGCCTCAAGATGGACCGTGCCCCTGGATTGCGCCAGTGGCAGGGCTTGTTCAAGCAGTCGTCGGGCCTGTCGGTATCGGGCCTGCAAGCGCAAGGCCTTGCCCCATTCGAGGTAGCCCCCTGCCCGTAGATGGCTTTCTGACTCCTGGTTCGCGTGGACAATGGCAGATTTCGCTCCAGCCTTTGCCATCAGGTAGTTACCGGTCATGGTGCCGTAGTTTGCTTGCCGGAGGGCAACCTCGGCCTGCCGACGGGTGTCCTGGAGTTTCCTGGCGACAAGCGTCAGGGTCGTCAGGTCGTGTGATTGCTCCTCGCGCAGGCCCAGGCGGTCATACACCTGTTCGCGCAGGTGCAAAAGGGCGTAGTGGGCCGCCAGGTCTTCTTTGGGGGTGAGTTCAAGGGACCGGCTCAGGTAGGCAATGGCCTCTGTATTGGCAAAACGGGCTGCCGCTTGTTCGCCGGCCTGATACGCATAGTGCCGCTCCTGGTCTCTCTTTCCGGCCCGTCCGTAGTGGTGGGCCAGGTCTGCGTAGTGGGGTGAGAGGTCGTCGTGAAAAAGCTGCTCGATGGTGCTGGCTGCCAGCGTGTGCAGTTCATTGAGCCGTACGCGCAATTGCATATGGTAGGCTGTGTCACAGAGCAGCGAGTGAAGGAAGATACAGCGCCCTTCGCTGGTCAGGGACCAGATACGTTCCTGTTCCACCTGGTGGATGTGCTCTGATATCTGGGCATCATCCGACAGGATCCGGGTCAATATCTGGAGCGCAAATTCGCGTCCGAGTACCGAAGCAGTCTGGACTACCTGGCGAAGGTTCGATGCCAGGCGGTCCAGGCGGGCAACCAGGACTGCGGTGACGCTGGTAGGGAGGTCTGGCATGTCGGGGTCGCGCAGGGACCAGGCGGTGTGTTCGTTTGGTATCACAGCGCCGCGTTCGCGCAGGTCGAGCGCAATTTGTTCGAGGAAGAAGGGGTTTCCGCCGGTTTTTTCTACCAGGAAGCGCAGCAAGTCGTCCGTGATCGGGCCTTCCATCACGTCCGTCACAAACGTGCAGGTTTCGTCCGGGCTGAGCATCGCTATCTCCATGGTCTGCTGCGGCACCTCCGGACCAAGGGGCAGGGTGATTTTGCTCCCATCGTCGCGGTAGCGGCTGAGGCACAGCAGCGCCAGCGGAACCCCCGGTCGCATGCGGGACAGTTGCTTGAGCAGTTCGTGCGAGTCGGCGTCCAGCCATTGCAGGTTTTCAATCTGGAGCACCACGGGGTAGCGTAACCCCTCTGCCTGGATGAGGGTTTTGAAGGCTTGCAACATGTTCTCAAACCGCAGCCGTGGTTCAAGTTGCTCATAGAGGCTATCCTTCCAGGTGAGATCAATCAAGGCTCCCAGGAAAGACCGCGTACGGTCCAGTTCTGCGGCAATCTTTTCGGCTTCGGGGTCGGTCGCCTGGTGCTGGCGCACCTCAGCAATCAGCGTATCCAGGAGCGTGGTAAAGCGGGCTTTGTTGGTTTCGGCTGAATGCGCGGCTGATTGCTGGAAGTAGGTTCGCAGCATGTGGCGGAAGGGATTGAGCGACAGGCTGAGGATGTTGTCAGCCGGGCAGATAAACCAGCGCAAGGTGAGTGCATCGAGCAATCGCTGCCGCAGTTCGTAGGCAAGGCGGCTCTTTCCGATACCTGCTTCTCCATAGATGGTCAGAAAGCCTGCGCCCTGTCTGCGGAAGATGGGTCCCATCCATTCGACCATACGCACCAGTTCGTTCTGTCGTCCGACCATGGTCCCACGGTAGAAGCCGGTTTCTTCGACGACTTGCCTGGAGATCAGTCGGGATACGTTCACCGGGCGGCTCTTGCCCTTGAAGGTGGTCGGGCCGCGGGATTCGATCTGGTACCCCCGGGCCTGCAAATGTTCAGCGACGGAGGGTCCGGTCCATATCTCACCCCAGGGGGCTTTCATCATCAGGCGAGCTGCCAGGTTCACCACATCCCCAATGGTGGTGTACTCGCAGCGTTCATCTCCACCCATCAGCCCGGCGTAGACGATGCCGCTGGTGATGCCTGCCCGCCACGGGACGGTGCTCTCCCATTCTCGCAGCGTCAGCAGGGCATTGGCGGCCCGTTCGATATCGCGTTCATGGGCCACCGGTGCGCCAAAGATGAGCAGGATGACCCCTCCTTTGTCACCAAAGTCGAGTTTGTTGAAGTAGCCATCGTAGGCGGCAGTCAGCTTCAACACATTCGTGGTGAAGCTGCCAAGCGCGTGGGGTTCGGGTGGCTCTTGAAAGGAAAGAAAGACGATGGCGGCTTGACGAAATTCTCCCCGCGCCTTGCTTGCAAACAGGTCCAGGACCCGGCCCGGCAGGAACGACCGAACAAAAGTACTGGAGACTGGCGGGATCCGGATGGGGGTTTCGGGGTTTTCTGCTCGCAGGGACAGCAACTTGCCATGCGGCGCTGCCCCGGTGTATGCAACCAGGGGATGCAGGGTGTTCAGGATGGCCTGGTGCGCAATAATATCTCCGCGGCTGGCTTCGTGCTCAGCGTGAGCACAGCGGTCAATGGCTTGCCCACGGAAAAAGTAGGTCCGGAGGGGAATGTCGCTTTCCTGGTCGGTGGTCTCTCCGAGGATGCCCCATTCGGCTTCTCCGGACCCAATACCGACCTTGACATTGATAGGGAAGGTGCCATAGGGGGTTTCGATGTTCGGATGTTCGACAAAAAACTGTTGAATAAAAAAGGCGGTCCGGGTTGCTTGCAGGGCTGCTTCTTCGATGCGAATACTGCCCTGGATGGGAAACAGGGCGGTAAAGGCATCTCCAGCAAACGTGGTAATAAAGCCCCCCCGCACGTAGACAGCTCGCACCAGTGGACGGAAGAAATTGTTCAGTGCGTTAGTCAGGGCTTCGGCTCCGTCTTTTTTGTGTTGCATCAGGGTTTCGGTCAGGGTGGTGAACCCGGAGATGTCCACAAAGAGAGAAACCGCCTCCTCAACTCCACAGAAACGCTGTTCCTGGAAGGCGGCCAGAATGGGATGGGGAACAAGAGACTGCATGCTATGCGCGCTCTATCGTCACTTTCATCACCTTATCTTATCTTCGAAGCACCAGTGGAAGGTAAATGCGGTTCTGTAGCTCCGTTTGTCCGATGGGAGTTGGTAGAGGGACATCGCCACCTGACGAGTCGGTCACAGTGGGCGTCGTGTCGTTGTGGTCGGGTGTCGTCGTCGCGGTCAGCGTCGTGTCGTCGTGGTCGGGTGTCGTCGTCGCGGTCGGCGTCGTGTCGTCGTGGTC
>JAAUSY010000193.1 GCA_012032475.1 Chloroflexaceae bacterium | reverse complement strand
ATGCGGAAGGGGTCAAGGCCGTGCAGGTTGCGCCCGGTCGGAACCACCGCCGGGTTGCGCACCACGTCGTTGCCGGGCGAGGGCGAGATGTAGCCCCCTTGCAATGCCCGCAAAGCCCCTCCACCTCGCGCTCCTCGACCATCCGAATGGTCAGGTCGTTCAAGAAATCCCACAGGACGTGCAGGGTGCCCGGCTTGATGCTGGCCTCCTGCTGGAGGTAGGTTTCGGTGGCGGAGCGGCGGGACGCAAACGACGACGCCAGGAAGGCGCCGGTGATGGGAGGTTGCTCGTCGGGCGGGGGGCGCAGGCCATCGGTCAACCCCACGAACCGGCCCATCGCCTCCCGACAGATAGTATCAATCCGCTCCCACCGTTCCTGGGCCGTGCGGTCAATCTTCAGGCGGGCGCGAAGCTCCTCATAATCCCATCCGAACCGCTGGGCAATCAGGCGCGGCAGGGGCACCAGTTTGGCATCCGGCTGCGTGAAGGCAGCCACCAGCGCCAGGATATCGGCCAGTTCGCTGGCGGATGGCGGCTTGCCCAGCACATGCAACCCCATGGGTATCATGCGCTGCTCGACCTGGAGCAGTTCATGCGCCAGGGACGCAACGTAGATTTCATCGGAGACTTCATCAGGGAGGGCCGCCCCATTCCCATTCACCGATGGCTGAACGCTATTGGTCGGGCAGTGCCCGTCGTCGGGGTGATACTCGACCAGGATATCCAGCTTCTCCGCCTGAGACCGAATGTCGCGCAGCAGCTCTGGCGACGGCCTCTGGCGGTAGCTGTCCAGGCTGTCTTTCAGCAAGCGCAGCCCCTTATACAGCCCGGCGTGTTTCAGGGGGGGCACCATATAGCTCACCAGCGTGGCCGCCCCGCGCCGCTTGGCAATCGTTCCCTCGCTGGGGTTGTTCACGCAGTAGTAGTAGACATTCGGCAGGCTCCCCAACAACCGCGTCGGCCAGCACGTACTGGCGAGACCGGCTTGCTTGCCGGGCATAAACTCCAGCGCCCCGTGGGTGCCAAAATGCACCACGGCATCGGCCTCAAACACCTGCTCAACCCAGGTATAGAACGCGGCAAACCCGTGGTGGGGCGCAGCATCCTTCGCCATCAGCAACCGCATGGGGTCGCGCTCATAGCCAAAGCTCGGCTGCTGCCCGACGAACACCTTCCCGAACCGTCGGCCCAGAATGTGAAAGCTCTTGCCATCGTTGAGCAACTCGCCGGGGCCCGCCCCCAGAATGGTTCAATATCCTTATAGGACGGGAAGAGCCGCAGGTAGCTCGACACCGGCAACTGGTCGGCCACATTCCCATCCGTTCCATACAGCAGGTAGTTGCCTTCCACGACCATCTGGCGCAGCATCTCCGGGGTTTCCGGAACCTCGACGGTATATCCGTTGGCTTGCATCTCCAGCATCAGGCGGTGCAGGCTGGCAAACACGTCCATATAGGCTGCCGTCCCGACGCTGCCAAGGTTGGGGGGGAAGTTGAAGAGCACAATGGCAACGTTCTTTTCGGCGTTGGGCTTTCGCCGCAACCCGACACGGCGAACCACCCGCCTGGCAGTAAGGTCCACCTGGTCGGGGATGGGCAGGGTCCGGTCGCTACCGTTCATCGGGCCGCCATAGACCCGCGGCTCCGCGGCTCCGTCAAGCTCCGGCACGGCCACGCTCAGCGCCAACTGGATGGGAGCCAATCCGCGGTCATCACTCTTCCACTCATCTACGCGTTGAAAGGCCAGCGGAATCATGTCCAGGTACCCGACGTCCAGCGCTTCCAGCGCCACCCGCGACTCGTCGGGGCGGCTCTCGGCCGGGCCACCCACCAGGGAGAAGCCGGTCCCATTGAGCAGCAGGTCAATCGAGGTTTCCGTCGCCGGGGGGGATGGCTTTTTGCGTCCCTTCTTGCCGGTGTCCCGAAAAACCGCTCAATCGCCGGGCGAAAATCCAACCCGCCACTGTAGGCAATGCGCACCCCGATGCCTTGAGACTCCAGGGCACGGGTCAGGGCTTCGATATGCGCCGTGTTGCCGCCAAGCGCCGATGAGCGCATCGAGAGCAGGCCAATGCATCCCTGGTCAAACTTCATCTTGCGACCCTTTTGCCACTTCTGGTAGCTTGTCAGGTCCACAAAGGGTTCTGGCGCGTCGGGGTGGTAGAGCGCCACATCGGGATAGATCAGCGGGTCCTGAACGGGGAGACGCCCCTTATACCCCGGCACGTAGCGCTCAATGATCATGCACAGCATCCGGCTGAGGTTTTCGGCCGAGCCGTTCAGCCAGTACTGGTGGGAACAGATGTAGGTATAGAGGTCGCGGGCCCGGCCAGGAATGAGCTTGAGGAGCTTGCTCAGGCCACGTACCAGCGAAAGCTGACGCTGGCTTTCTCCCTGCCCGTGCTTCGGGCGAAACTTGCTCATCCACTGCTGAAACCGCCCGGTCTCGGTTTCTTCCCCAAACGAATGGAGATTGAACTTCCCAAGCCGGGTGGAGCGAATCAACGCAGGGTTGCTGGTGATGATGCAGACCGGACACGTGACCTGCTCTAGAATTCGCTGCAATGGGCGAACCATCTCCTCACCAAAGAGCATCGAACCGAAAATGAAATCGGCCCTGGCAGCATCCTCTGCCAGTTGTTGCCAGGTTTCTTCTCCCCGCAGGAGTGCGACATTGTAGAGACGAATATCTACCTCAATGCCATAGTCGCGCCGCAAGATTTCGGCAGCTTCACGCAGGGCAACATTATTGGTGACCTCCATGGTCAGGAAGACAAAGCGCATAGAACCCCCCTTGGTAGCTTACGTAAGGACAACAGACGTTCGTGGAGACAACGTGCGAACAACCTTCGAGACCCCCGGTCAGGTATCAGGTATCAGGTATCAGGTATGGATACGGATGTGGATGTAGATGTGGCCGTTTTGCTCTTTCCTTTCCCTCCTTCTTTGTTCTAATCTAATGGACCTCGGCTTGCCCTACCCATCACGCGGCACTCGTCACTCATCACGCGTGACGGATATCAGAAGCGCACCCGCCCGAACCTGTTGAGAAACTCCTGCTTTTCTGCCTCCAGCAGCACGACATGGTAGAACCCGCAGCTCACGGGCACCTGCCGCCGAACCCGCATCCCGGCCTGTTCCAGGGTATGCCGCACAAAGTCGCCCGGCATCATCTGAATATCGGTGCGGCGCTGGCTGTGAGGAAAGTGCCCGCCCAACCAGTGCTTGAACGCCAGCAGCCGGTTGTAGGGGGCGTAGGTCAGAATGAGCGGGCCGCGGCTCAACCGCGCCAGGCGGGAACAGAGCTGGGCAAAGGCGGGGCGCGGGTAGTGAATCAGCACATCGAAGCACACCACCGCATCGTAGGTGCCTCCCACCACCTCCAGGTCCCCCGCCACAAAGCGGATACGGTCTGCGATAGCTGCGCCGGCCTGGTGGGCCTGCTGGCTGGCGGTGCGCACCATCTGGGGGGCAATATCCGCAGCCGTCACCCGGAAGCCGCGCCGGGCCAGCCGGATGCTGAACAACCCGGTGCCGCACCCGGCATCAAAGATATGGGCATTCGTCGGTAGCCCCTGCTCCAGCAACCATGCCTCGGCGCGGTCCATCATCATGGTGTGCCCATCCCGCACCGAGCGGCGCACCCCCGTCAGCGGCCCCTGCCCATAGATAGCCGACCAGCGCTCGAACCCGACCCCATTGAAGTAGGACTGGAGCTTTGTCTTATGTTGCGCAACATCAAAATTCATCGCCACCCACCAATCACCTCAAAAATCTCCTTATCGCCCATCGGCGCTGGCACCACTCCCGACGGGCCGTTCAAGAGGTAGTCGGCCAATCGCTCGAAGGGAGCCGTACACCGTGCCCGCTCCGCATGCTCCATCTCAAACAGGGTCTTCCCGGCCAGGCGGCTGCGGCGTATCAGGTCGTGGTAGGGCACCTGCGCCACCAGGCGCGTCCCCACCTGCTCGGCAAACTGTTCCAGCAGCGACACCCCCCCGCCGTGCTCATAGTCCACGCGGTTGGCGATGATTCCCGCCAGCTTCACGCGGTAGCGGGTGCTCTTCTGCTCCACGGCCATACACAGGCGGTTGGCGGCAAAAATGCTGTCGAAGTCGTTGCAGGCAATGATGAGCGCGTAGTCGGCGTGCTGAAGCGGCGCACTGAACCCCCCGCACACCACGTCTCCAAGCACATCGAACAGGATTACGTCATACTCGTCGTACAGGCCAAACTCTTGCAGCAGCTTGACCGTTTCGCCCACCACATAGCCCCCACACCCGCTCCCGGCCGGCGGCCCGCCGGCCTCCACCACGCTGACCCCCGCAAAGCCGGTTCTGACCACATCCGTGACGGTCACTTCCTCGTGGTGAAAATCCACCGCGTCCAGCGCATCTATCACCGTGTCTTGCAGGGTGCCGGTCAGCGGGAAGGTGCTGTCGTGTTTGGGGTCGCAGCCAATCTGCAAGACTTTTGCGCCCTTCAGGGCGAGCGCTGCCGAAAGGTTCGCGCTGGTCGTACTCTTTCCGATGCCCCCCTTGCCATATACCGCAAGTATCATAATAATGCGTTTACCCCCCTACTGCTTCCTTGGCTTCTCGAAACACCTCAACCGTAATGGTGTGATACCCCTGCTCCCTGGCAAACCGCTCGGTGTTCTTCCGCGCCTTCCCCCGCACAAAGAACGGGACCTTCTTCAGCATCGCTTCGGCCTCTGCCGTCCAGACCAGTTGCACCGGGGCATCCGGGGCGGGGGGGGAGCTGACGGGCGATAGCCCTTCACCGCTGGCTACTGGCTCGTGCTGCTTCTTCCCACCCTCGCTGCTCTTTGCTGCGCCTGCCTCTTCGTATTCCAGCCCCGCGCTCCCGAACATATCAATCAGGTGCTTTTCCAGACCAAGCTTCGTGGTCGTATAGACGCGGTCTGCCAGCACGTCGGCTCCGTCGAAGCCAAGCATGGGGTAGTAGCCGAGCAGGTGGTTTTCAATGTGCGTCGGGGGAGCAATCACGACACAGGGGATATCGAGCCGGCGCGAACTGTGGCGCTCCATCTGGGTGCCGCACACCAGGTCCGGTGCCATCTGCTCAATCTGTTCGGCCACGCGCTGGAACTGGTCGGTGACGAGCAGGTCGCCCCCCGGTGGCGGTTTCAGAACGTCACCGAGCTGTGCCCGTATCCAGTCGGCTTCGTCGGCCAGGTAGGTGCCCACCCCGGCCAGTTCCATTCCCAGCTCGTCGTGCAAAAAGCGGGCAACCCCCACAGTGTGCGTGGCATCGCCAAACACCAGCGCGTGCTTGCGGCTAAAACTCTCCATATCGGCGGTCCGGGCCAACCAGGGCACCCCGCTCGGCGCGCTCAACCCATCGAGCGAGAAGGCCGTCAGGGGTGGCATGGTCAGGGGTGGTGCAGGATGGCCCTGCCCATTCCCGCTGCGTGCGCCCACTTCGTTGAGCAACTCTACCAGGCGGTGGAGCCACGCCAGCGTTGGCTTCACCCCGATGGGCGCATCGCACAGCGCCGGCGTGCCAAACTGCGCTTCGAGCAACCCCACCGCGCCGGGGCCAAGCTCGCGGTAGGGAGCCACATTGACCCACGCCGCAGGCAGCCGTGCCAGGTCTGCCAGGCTCGCGCCCCACGGAGCCACGGCGTTGACCTGCACCCCAAGTACCGCCATCATCCGCCGCAACCACACCAGGTCGGAGCGGGCGTGGAACCCAAGCGACGACGGGCCAATCAGGTTGACACTGGGTGAGGAGGTGAGGGGTTGGGTGCAGGCGTAGCGCTGGACCAGCGTGGTGAACAACCCTTCGCTGGCAGCCACCTCCTGCACGCGGAAGGGGTTGACATCATAGACCAGCACCTCGGTTTCCACCCCGGCACTCGCTACCACGCGCTGCAAGTCCTCCTGGAGCAGCACGGTGCTGCAACTCGCCGCCACAATCATTAGGTCCGGGCGCGTGGCCGCCTCCACGTGCTTCAGCATATCGGGGAGGCGCAGCGTCCCCTGGGCCAGGTCGCGGCTGCTCACCACGCTGGTGTGCATGTGGGGCAGGTCGGGGGTGCGCTCCAGCATCGTAAAAATGGTGTTCACGTAGTCATCGCCCTGGGGAGCGTGGAACACCGCTTGCACCCCGCGCAGGCTGTTGGCAATGCGCCCGACCCCGTGGTGCGCGGTGCCCTGATACATCCAGTAGGTGAGTTGCATCGGCTTATCCTATCTCCCCGGTCCCTTTTTCCGACACCATCTCGACCAGAATCCCCAGAATCTTCGGCAGGTTATCAATGAAATAGTCTCGCACGTCCACAAACAGTGTGTCCGATTGCAGCTTGAGAAACTTCCACTGGCTCCCACTCGTCACCGCCCCGTAGACGATTTCAACGCCGCTTCCCTCTCGCTCATTGAACATCCTCGCTGCAATCATTTCGGCCATACACTGCGCCAACCCGCTCTTGATACTGTCGTTCTTTGCTTCAACCAGCGCCACCACCGGGCAGGAGAGGTAGATCTGCTGGCGCGAACGGCTGATGAGAAAATCGCAGACGCCGTTGAGTCCCTGGTCGGGAGCTACCGGGAACTCGACCCCGGAAAACAGGCTGATCTGGTTATTCAGGTGGTGCCGCAATTCGACCAGGATGGGGGCAATAATCAGTTCTGATTTAGCCTTTTCGGTGGCGATTGCCAGCGCCAGGGGCACCGTGTGCTCCAGGTAGCCGCTCAGCAAAGCGCTGGCCTCCACCCGCGGGGCCGCCGCAAACAGGTCGTGCCCCTCCCCGATGGTGAGGGCGAACGTTTTGCTGATTTGCTCCAGCGTGAAATGGGCGTAGGCCATCGTCTGGTTGCTACCCTTCTAACAAGCCCGACATCTCCAGTACCCGATCCGACCAATCCCGCGCCTGTTGCGCTACCGCCATGCGCCGCTCCGGGTCTGCCCAGAGGTCCGCCCAGTGCAGGTGCCAGCGGGCAAGTTGCCGCTGCAAGGCAACCAGTTCGGCAGCCACCTCTACCTCGGCTTCCGGAGCTACCCATTCAATAAAGAACTTGCTTTCCTCAAGCAAACTTTCAACCACCTCCTGATGACCAGGATGGTGGGAGAAGGAGTCAATGCGGCCCAGATTTGTTGCCAACCCACCCAACCGAACCGGTACGCCATCCCGCGTGTAGCGCTCTCTGATAGATGTCCAGTCTTTCATGATTCACCTCATTCCAGATCTAACTGGAATTTGATGGCTTGTTCGACTTGCTTAAGGTCCGATTTCGAAATGGAGCCAGCAAACCTGATCAGGCGCAATTTACTCACGGTGGTCAACTGGTCTGCCATGGCCTTGTGCTGAACTCCATTGAATACCACATACGCCTGGTTAGGATAGAGCGTTCCCATTTTGCTGGTGAGTGGCACAACTTGTACCCGATTGAGTATCTTGTTAATAAGACTCTCACTCACAATAACAGCGGGACGCTCTTTCTTGATTTCGCCTCCCACCGATGGGTCGAAGTTTACCCACCATACCTCACCACGCTTCACTGCTGGTGTCTCCGGGAAACCACATCAGCCCAGGATGGGTCATCTACCTCGTACGCTTCTTCGCTCAGGCTCCCCACATCCCCTATCGTTGCTTCTGCCCACTCCAGGGCTTCCACTTCATACGCCTCATCCTCAGCCATCTGGCGAATGGCTTGCTCCAGTTCCTTGTTTTTCTCGTGATTGGCAGGTCCCTTCCACAGCAACTCTTCAGTCCCGATGATTTCATCAAGCTCCGGCCAGGAGATAGTATCGCCCGGAGCAAGGAGGTGCCAGTTTGCCCGTTGTTCAGCCCCGGCGTGCAGCAGTCGGGGGTACCATGCTAGCGGAACACTGATGGTCCGCCCATCAACCAGGTGGACTTGTAACGTTTCCTCGCTGACCAGCACATGGTGAACTCGCTCATCCAGCTTCATGTTCTCCCCCCCCATCCCCCATACCTACCCC